>JAOZRQ010000628.1 GCA_029940115.1 Desulfobacterales bacterium | reverse complement strand
TTCAGCACTCCTCTCAAAATTCTCATGGGATGATGCGTTTTTTCCGAGTCCCTTAGAATGGCCGGTTCACAAATGAAAAACTGGCATCTTTCATTTATGGGTTCACATTCCAGTTTGCAGTTCCGCCTTCAGGCGGTGCGAGACCGCCTAAAGACGGAACTGCAAACTGAAAAGTGTGAGCCACCTTTCACATTTCCCATCACATGAGACGACCCGGGTGATAGACAAAAGTTTCTCCCCCAAAAACGCATGGAACGGACAAAAGTTCCTTCAAGAAAGGACCGAATTCTCCCCTCAAATACCCCTTCCACCCCATTGACCCGCCTCCGCAAAGCAGATAAGGTAACGGCCATCGTTTGGGAGAAACCCGCTTTCTCTCGTTACGAGGCTCCGCAAAGGGGAAATTTCCCAATTTTGAAATGGGAATCCCCAAGTTTTACACTTATGGTCACTCGTCATGAAATCCCACCCCTCAAAGAGTGAAAAGACACCCTTTGAATACTGCCATCACCCTATTGACGAAACATCGCAGAAGAAGTAAGTTATCTCCTGAAGTTGAGGCGAGATTAAAAACAGTCTGAGAGAAACCAAGTTTTTTGAAAAAACTCAGTTTCTTTGAAACATATGCAAATTGGAAGGTGAAACGATGCTTGCGACAAATAGACTTGAAAAATTTCCGAAATCCTATCAGCCGTAGGTGGGGGCCACCCTGCCGAGCCAATCATTTCAAATTATTACATCAGATGGAGTAGAACTTCATCTGCCTATGGTGGGGTAGAACCCCACCCTGCAAAATGCTGCCTATGGTGGGGTAGAACTCACTCTGCAAAATTGCCAAAGGTCAAATGGGGGCAGAATCCCTGTAACGCTTAAAGTCTGTGTAAATTTTATGAGATTTGAAAGGTGAAACGATGTGTGCGACAAAGAGACTTGAAAAATTTCCGAAATCCTATCAGCCGTAGGTGGGGGCCACCCTGCCGAGCCAATCATTTCAAATTATTACATCAGATGGAGTAGAACTTCATCTGCCTATGGTGGGGTAGAACCCCACCCTGCAAAATGCTGCCTATGGTGGGTAGAACCTGGGCTGATGAAAATCAGCTTTTTGGATCATTTCCGACCGATCCCATTCCTGCTCCCGTCCTGTTCCGGATGAGGGCCATCTGTCCCATCCGGGGCCTCGGCATGGAACAGTCCCGGGTCGGATGGCGGTCGGAAAACCGCCTTGAAAACGGAAATTTTCATCAGCCCAGGTAGAACCCACCCCATAACTTTTTGTCCTGTACACCATCCGCAGTTCAGCGACCTTCCTCTCCAGTTCGGCAATCCGCTCGTCTTCGGCCAAGATGTCTCGCCTTGCCGGTTCTGGCGGAAACTCATCTTCTTGGTCCACTTCCACCTCTCCGCAGAAGATATGGGCATAGCGCCGCTCCTTGCGCCCGACTTGGCGGGGGAGCCGGACCACAAAAGGGCCATCCTCCCGCTCCATCAGCCCCTGAAGCGTCTCCTCAATCTGGGCCAGGTCATCGAATTTGTGCAGGCGGCCGGTCCGGCCGCGAAGCTCCCCCATCGTCTGTGGCCCCCGCAACAAAAGCACACACACGAGAGCGATCTCCGGGGGAGAGAATTTGAACCGGTTGGCCAAGTTGTGTTCATATTTCGGGGTGCGAGTCCCCGCGGTCCTCACCTGCCATGCCATCTGCTTCTCCCGCAGGCTGTCAAGGCCGCGTACCACAGTCTTCTCGTCAAGAGTCATCACCGGATCCCGGTTTGATTTCTGATTGCATGCGCTGGTCAGCGCATTCAGGGTGAGCGGGTAGTAATCCGGGGTGGTGATCTCTTTTTCGATCAGCGAGCCTAATACTCGCGCTTCCACAGAGTTGAGCAGTATATCCATGATATCCTCCGGCCGTCATGCCTATTCCTTCTGTGTCTTTTGTTTTCTTTTACCAGCTTCATCCGGATATGTCAATACCCTTTTCCCCTTTTCTTTTTCGGCATTCGGGATCGGAAACCCGTCACTTTGGGAATTATATTGTCCCCAGTTTGTAGTTCCGCCTCTCGGCGGTGCCGCACCGCCTAAAGCATGCCCTCGACGTATTCTATCGGGGCGGAACTACAAACTGGGGATGCCAAATGGGGCATCTGTCGGACAAACATTTTCTTAAAAGCTATACAGTTGTAAACTGTAAGGTGTGGGCTTACAGCTTACACTTGGGGTGATGAAAATCAGCTTTTTGGATCATTTCCGGCCAATCCCGTCCTGTTCCGGATGAGGGCCGTCCGTCCCATCCGGAGCCTCGGCATGGCGGAACAGTTCCGGGTCGGATGGCGGTCGGAAGACCGCCTTGAAAACGGGAATTTTCATCAGCCCAGCTTACACCTCACCGCCTTCGCAATGGCCATGCAGGAGGTCAGTCCTGGGGATTCGATGCCGACAAGGTTCACCACCCCCGGAAATCCTTTTTCGGTTTCCTCCTGGATCACAAAGTCCTTCACGTCATCTCCGGGTCTCTGCAATTTCGGCCGGATCCCGGCCATTTCAGGATTCATGTCCTCATATCGGATGCTGGGCAGAAATCGTCTCACCGATTCAAAGAATGCCCGCTGTTCGGATCGGTCAACGGTGTAGTCGTATGATCGGTCCGGGAGATGTTCGGCGTCCGGCCCGAGTCTCATCCTTCCCCTCACGTCTATGGTCGCATGGATGCCGAGTCCCACATTTGCGGGTTGAGGCACGGGGTAAACCAGTCTGTGGATGAACTCGGGGCCCACATCCACGCTGAAGTATCGTCCCTTCCAGAAATGTTGCTCATAGCCGCTTGCCGCGATATCGATTCCCATGGACGTTGCGAGGATGTCCGATTCAAGCCCCCCGCAGTTGATCAGGTGTCTTGTGGCAAAGGAGAAGGTCTCGCCGTCCGGGTAAGCCCCGTGGACATCGTACCGGCCTTCATCCAATTTGTCAATCCGCTCCACCTTTGCATGGTAAACAAAATTGACGCGGTTCCGCTTGGCCTTTGCCACAAAATGTCGCATCAGCCGGCGGGAGTCAATGATGCCAGTTGACGGCGAATGGAGCCCTGCCACCGCATGGACTTGGGGTTCCATCTGCCGGATATCCCTTCTGGAGAGACGTTGAATATCCTCGATGCCGTTGGCCTTGGCTCTCGCCAATATCTCCTCCAGCTTTTCCTCCTCCTGCTCATCCACAGCCACAATCATCTTGCCGCATCTTCTGAATGGGATGTTTCTTGCCCTGCATATGTCATACAAAAGCCGGTTGCCCTCCACACAGAGCCTCGCCTTGAGACTCCCTTCGGGGTAGTATATCCCCGCGTGAATCACCTCACTGTTTCTGCTGCTGGTCTCCAGCCCGAAAGTCTCATTCCTTTCCAAGACAAAGATGTCTTTGTGCGCCTCTGAGAGTTCCGCGGCAATGGCAAGGCCGATGATGCCCGCGCCGATGATGGTGGTTTCGATTTCCATATGATTTCCCTCTGTTGTTTCATTATGATTTCCCTCTGTTGTTTCATTATGATTTCCCTCTGTTGTTTCATTATCAGTGGTTTATGAACAGTTCTCTGTCCCGTAGGGACAACTGGAAATAGCCCGGCAATTCATTGCCGGGGACAAATGCCACCCAATTTTTGTCCCGTAGGGACAACTGAAAATAGCCCGGCAATTCATTGCCGGGGACAA
>JAOZRQ010000139.1 GCA_029940115.1 Desulfobacterales bacterium | reverse complement strand
AGCCGCCGGATTTGGCAATCCCCGATAGAAAGACGTCGGGGACAGGTTCCGGCGGGAGCGTAAAGGACGAATTATCTCGTTACGAGGCTCCGCCTCTGCCCTGCTCGCTCGGGTTGCCAAACCCGAGCCGCCGGATTTGGCAATCCCCGATAGAAAGACGTCGGGGACAGGTTCCGGCGGAAGCATAAGGGACGAGTGGAACCCCAGCAATCAACGGAGATGGAATGCACATCAAGCATCAAACATCAAACATCAAACATCAAACATCCAGCATCAAACATCAAGTGCTCACATATGGTCGCATGATCAAGTTCAGCCACACCCTATTCGCGCTTCCCTTTGCCCTTGCCACAGTGGTGCTCGTGGGAAACGAGGCACCCCTCACCCTTGCCAAACTCTTCTGGATCATCATGGCGATGGGGGGCGCGAGATCCGCGGCCATGGGCTTCAATCGTCTGGCCGACGCGTCCATAGATGCCAGGAATCCGAGAACAGCCATGCGGGAGATCCCCGCCGGTGCCATATCCGTCAACGCGGCCGGCATCTTTGTGGGGATATCCGCAGTGGTGTTCATCCTTTCCGCGGCCATGCTCTCCTCCCTCTGCCTATGGCTCTCCTTCCCGGTGCTGGCCGTGCTTTTCGCCTATTCCTACACCAAGCGGTTCACCTGGCTCTCCCATGTCGTCCTGGGCCTCGCCATCGGCATGGCCCCCGCGGGGGTATGGGTCGCACTGACCGGCACACTCCCTGGGAAGATATTGGCGTTGAGCCTTGCCCTGCTCACCCACATCGCCGGCTTTGACATCCTTTACGCGTGTCAGGACACCGACTTCGACCGCAGAGAGAGCCTCCGCTCCATCCCGGCGGTGTTCGGCATAAGGCGGGCCCTTCTCCTGTCAACGCTTCTGCATGTGATGAGCGTCTCATGCCTCGTGTCGCTCTACTGGATATTCTCTCTGAGTCCGGCTTACCTCCTGTTCGTGGGGATCATCGCGGGACTCTTTGTGCTGGAGCACCGGCTCGTGAACCCCGAGGATCTGACAAAGGTGAACCTCGCGTTTTATCAGGTGAACAGCGCAATATCGGTGCTTGTGTTTGTGGCGGTGCTTGTGGGGTGAGCCCGGAACCGAGAACCAATCGCCCAGAGCCGAGTTTTGACATGAAAAATCTTTTCAAACGATATGACATTCTGTTGGTTATCCTGCTGTTTCTCCTCTCCCTTCTTGCGGAGTATTATGAGATTTTCTCCTTGCTGGAAGATCAGACGGTCTTCTTTCGTCATCTGGTACGCTCTGAAATGATTGACCGAAAAGAGATGAGCTTTTATCGGACAAACTTCTCCCTGATCTCCAGGTTGAAACGGGTCCGCATGAGGTCGGGCAGCTTCCGGAACGCCTCGTTCTCCAATGCGTAGGCCATGCTCTTGGAGAGGCCCCCAACCTAGCCCCTTGTCCCGCGCATCGACCCGGAAAGCTTGGCCATCTCCTTTTCGGTCTGTTTCTGGGCATCGGCCAGTTCTTCCATGGCCCCGGCCAGACTTTCCATCTTCTGATCCGTCCGCTCTTGGGCGTCGGTCAGTTTTTTCCATCTTCTGTTCCGTCCGCTTCTGGGCATCGGCCAGTTTTCCCACTTTCTGTTCCGTGCGTTCCTGGGCATCGGCCAGATTTTTCATCTTCTGTTCCGTCCGCTCCTGGGCATCGGCCAGTTTTCCATCTTCTGTTCCGTCCGCTCTTGGGCATCGGCCAGTTTTCCCACTTTCTGTTCCGTGCGTTCTTGGGCCTTGGCCAGCCCCTTGGTCGTCTGCCCGATTTCCCTGACGATCTCCTTCAGATCGTTGAACTCGTTCTTTGTGACGGACGCCTCCCGGTGCTGCTCGATCTCATCCAGAATGGTCCAGAGAATATCCCTGAGTTCCGGATCCAGCACGTCGAGCTTCCGCATCAGCGTGACACTGTATGGCATGGTTCACCTCCTTTTTGATGATTTGTTATAGAAAGCCGGGGGGATCAAAGCCGGGGGATCAATCCCCCGGCTGACAGCGAAAGTACGCTGAAGCGCACTGTGACAGCTGGGTTTGGCCTGCTTTCGCTTTCAGCGTTCGACTGAGCTCACGCCGAAGTCTCACGCCGAAGTCCGAAACAAGAGGGGAAACGAGCGGGGCGGAGGAACTCAAAACATGCTGTCTGTCTTGACATTCAATCTGCGTTTTGGACTGGCGGATGACAAGGGCCGCAACCACTGGTCCTGCCGGAAAAAGGTCATCCCCTCCCTGTTTGAGGCCTATCGCCCGGATTTCATCGGTTTTCAGGAGGTGAATGACTTCCAGGGGGATTTTCTGAGATCGCTTCTAAGGGAATATGATGTCATCGGAGAGAGAAAGCCTGTCCCGCGCTTCTGGCAGAACACGCCTCTCTTTTATAAAAAGGAATGGAAATGCCTCTTCCATGAACATTTCTTTCTGAGTCCCACCCCTCTGATCCCAAGCCGTTCCAGAAAGAGCCGCTGGCCTAGGCAATGCACCATGGGGAGGTTTGAAAAGGGGGATCGCCAAGTGATCTGTGCCAACACCCATTTTGATTTTGATGATGACGTGCAGATCGAAAGCGCGAAGGTCATCATGGAGCGGCTCTCCCATCTGCCTCATGATCTGCCCGCGGTTCTCATGGGGGATTTCAATGCAACCCCTTCCCATCCCTGTCATCAGGTCTTCACTGGCGAGGCCCGGACATTAGGCGCGCCAAGCCCCTATTTCAGGAACGCGTTCGAGACGCGTCTGTCCGGAACATACCATGGGTTCACGGGAAACCCGACCGCCGATCCAATTGACTGGATCCTCTGTCGCGGGGGCATCGTTCCAGAAGATTCAGACGTCATTCGATGGGTGGTTGACGGGGTTTACCCCTCGGATCATTTCCCCCTTTACATGACGTTCAGGTGGGTTAAGGGTTAGGGCATAAGTACTTGGATGAAAGTGTTTGTATATTTGGAAACTCCGAGAAGAAACTAAGCTTTTTGAAAAAACTTAGTTTCTTTATATGCAGAGAAGCCTTTATTTTTTTCCACCATCGGCCTTTCGCGGCGGTTCGGCCGCGCCTTTTTTCTTGGCTTCATCCTTTTGCGGCGGTTCGGCCGCGCCTTTTTTTCCGCCTGTTTTGGGAATATACTCAATGAACTCCCTTTCATTTTCCCCATGAAGCGAAAGGGAGGTGACTTTGGCATTCAGGACGCCCCCCGGCTCAACCACGAGATCCTTGCACACCACTTCCCCGTTACAGTTTCCGGTGGAGAGCACCACCATCTCCTTCAAGGCTCTGACCTTCCCCTCAAACATCCCGCCGATGGTCACGCTGCTGGCCTTCATGTCCGCATAAACTGAGCCTTCCTCGCCGATCACCACGGTCTCCCCCTCGACGGTCCCCTTGACGCTTCCCTTTATGATCATCTTTCCTGTGAAGGACAGGTTTCCTTCAAGGGTCAGTCCCTTGTCAAGAATAGAAAAATTTTCTTCCTTTTTCGCCATGACGCGTCTCCTTGGTAACGGTGACTGAACAACTTCCCATTTCCGTGCCCCGTGCCCCGTGCCCGGTTTTTCGGGCACGGGCACGGCAGGGAAATTATTCACTCACAGTTACTTGGTCATTTGTCATTCCATCTCTATGGGAAAATCCTTTTCCAGAAACAACTCGCCTGTTTCGGCAAACACAAATACTGTGGCGGTCTTGAACCGCTTGGGGGACCATTGACGTTTTGCCTGGAATTTCAGGGTCTTGAATTTGGAAATCGAGAAGGTCTCACCCGTCGCTTTCCCGGTGGGCCGCCCTGAAACCAGTTTCACAGGTGGCAATGTCAGCCACTTCCGCTGTTTCCTCTTGTCAGGCTTCAATATCAGAATGGCATGTCCTGAAACCCGGTTTGAACTCATGTTTCTCACGACACAGCTCACATTCAGTATCCGTCTGCGCTGGATATAGGAGACTTTGAAATTGTCAATGTCAACCACCAGCCGCTTTTCAGGCGGGGCAGGCACCTCCGGTTCCACTGCCGGCTCCTTTGGAGGCAGGGCATCTGATTTGGAAACCGCATTCAGTTCGGGCTTGGCCTCATCCGGCTTGGGCTCTACTTTGTCCGGCTCCATTTTGTCCGATTCCAGCTCCATTTTGTCCGATTCCAGTTCCAGATGGGGGCTGTCCGGTTCTGGCTCATCCGGTTCCGGTTTACCCGGCTGGGGGCTGTCCGGTTTATCCGGCTGAAGGCTTTCCGGTTGCACGCCATCCGGTTCATCCGGCTGGGGGCTGTCCGGTTCCACTTCATCCGATTCCGGCTGGCTGTCCATTTGCTTGAGTCTGCCCGGTTCGACTTTATCTGGCTTGATAGGCTCCGGTTTAACCTCATCCTGTTGGCGACTGACCGCTTTATTCTCAGGCCCTTTTTCATCAGAAGAACTTTCCGCAGGCTCTGGGGGATCGGCTTTCACCGGTTCGGTTTTCACCGGTTTCGTTTCAGCAGGGGATCGGGTGGCCGGCGCGGGTCCCGCCGCGATCATCTTCCGTTCGGTTGGCGAAGGGAGCACTTGCTGTTGTCCCATTGTGTGCAGGCGATCATGTTCCTCTCTCAGATTGGCATGAAGAAAACAGAAATAGCCGGCAGAACCGACCGCGGCAACAAGGATGAGCATCCACAGGATCAGCCATCCCTTGAACCATCGGATCTGTACGGTCCTTCCGGAGCTCCCCGCCAGAAAAAGACGCCATTCTTCGTGGCGTTTCGAAAATTTGGGGGGGGTGAAGGTGGCTACATTTTTTTCCATGTTTCTCGGTATATTTTCCATTGTCCGTTCTCATGTTTCAATATCAGTTGTTTGATCCCCAGCGCTTTGAACGCGTTGGACTCATATGTCTGAACAAATGAGACCCTACACGTCCTGCCCTTCTTTCTCACCTTCAGCTGATCCATTGAAACACGGATGTAATCGTATTTCCGGTTCAGCTGACGCTTATAGCCGAGCCATGCTTTCAGGTTCATGCCCCGGGAGCGGAAATCACTGGCATAATACGCCCCATACCGTTCAATCTCCTTTGAAGACCACGCCTCCAGCCATTGTTCAAGCCTATCTGCGATTTCCTGCTCATCCGCTGCGATCTCCACGTCCGCCTGTTGGTCATCCGTTGCGACGACCTTCAGATTGCGGTAAGCCAGGAGAAAGGGTTTTTCCCCCTTGTCCGCTGTTCCCTGATATTCTTCCCCAATGATCCTGAATCGGCCATCCTTTTGGGCCAGAAAAAGCTTCCGGGTTCCCGCGGACACATCTCCGCCTGAAAATTTCAGAACCTGATTCAGAAGAAGAGCATATACCGCCTTGTGCCTGATGATCAAGACTTTTTTCAGTTTAATGGACAACGGTTGCTGAAAGGTCTTTCTTGTCCGGTTCCATTCCGGCCACCAAGAGATGTCTGGCAGATATTCAGGATCGTAAGCTTGCAGATAATCGTGATATGTCCCGCTTTCAAGGGCATCCTTCCAAATTGAGAGGAAGTTGAGAATACGCGCCTTTGTCTCCGGATCAGGCGGGACGTGTGACAGCCTGTCCACAATGACAATCGGGGTTCTGTTCAATCGGATGTACGGGGTGACCTTTTCGATATCATCGTTTTTCAGGGCCACGCATCCGCTGGAATCCATCGCTTTCAGGGGTTTGTTTGTGCCATGAAGCCAGATCGCGGTGCCGGTTCGGTCGGCGATCCGGTCCAAGACGTTCGGATAATCCATGGGAAAGGCCCGGATGCCGTATATGGGCGCGAGTTTCTTGTCTTCATGGATATTCACAAAAAAATAGATCCCTTCGGGGGTCCTCAGATCCCCCTCAAGGGCTTTCGGCCCATCCTTTTTTCCTGTGGAACAGCTCATGCGATAGACTTCCCTGAGTGTCCCGTCGTGGGCATAGAGGAACAGTTGCTGGCTCTCCTTTTCAACGATCACGGCGTATTCTGTGTCATCTCCCGAATCAAAGGGGATGAGCACATCCGGTATCAGCAGACCGCTTGGAGAGACATACCGGGCATCCTCTTCCAGTTCGGATGGGATAGAGGCTTCCGATCCCTGTTCGGCATTCGTTCCCGCATCTTTGGGCGCGGCGGGAACATCCTCAGAAACGACTTCCTCATCTTGGGATGCGGATATCCCGGGATGAATGAAGAGCAACACAGCAATCAGAAAGCATATGAAAAACCTTCCTGCCCCCGCTTTGAAGCAGGGGGAGAGATGACATGGCATATGGTGAATCAAAATTCCTCCTTCATTTGCAAGTATCTGGGCTTTGAGCTCTGGGCTTTGGGTTCTGGGCTGGCATATCAATTTGTAAATTCCCCTCTGATCAGTCCGGATGGCCGCCGGATTTGGCAATCCCGCGGGAGCAGAGGAGCCCAGAACCACCGTTTGGAATTCACGGAGCCCCTGCCAATTTGGAGACCTTGACTATGTCCCCTTTCTCTCCATCGAAAAAGTCCTCAGCGCTGCCGCAGTTCACGGCGATTTCAAGATAGCCCCGGCTCCCGATGATGGCAAGGGGCCGGTGAGGGGCCGCGCCCTCATAAGCCTGGGATAGGCCGGCCATTCGGTTCCGTCCGATCTGGATGCAGGGAGTCGCTTTCTCGCAAAAGCTTTCGATCTCCTTTGAGGCGATGTTTGTGATCAGGTTTCCAAAACGGTCAATGGAGATGATGCTCCCGACAAGTTCGCCGGCTTTCGAGAGATAGGGCTTGTGAACATCCAAGCGGACCAGATCCTCCGGATCCATCAAGGTCCCCAGTTTGTTGCTGTCGAGGCCCTTTGCGACATGCGCGGCGACTGGCGCGAAGATATCCCTGCCGTGGAAGGTCTGACTCACAGGTGCCATGAAATACGCGGCATTCTCAAGCCGGATCACTGAATCCACATCCTGATTCTCCAAAACAAGGGTCAGGATGCCGTTGTCCGGCGCGATCAGCATATGCCCGTTGACGTTGACCGCGACAATGGCCCGGTCCGTTCCCACCCCCGGGTCCACAACAATGACATGCACGGTCCCCTTTGGGAAATGGGGATAAGAAGCGAGAAGGAGATAGGTGGCCTCGATCAGATCCTGGGGATCAACGTGATGGGTGATGTCCACAATGGTCGCGGAGGGATTGACAGAGAGGATCGCCCCCTTCATCACCCCCACATATTCATCGGTGGTGCCAAAGTCGGTCAGCAGTGTAATGATGTTTGTCATTGGTATAAAGTTGAAAGTTGAAAGTTGAATAGGATCAATCTTTTTCTGATGATGCTTCGTATCACTCTTTTTTGTCATTCCTGCATTCGCAGGAAAGAAACCCCTGATTATAACGCTTTTTGGGGAGGCCCGTGCCCGTGAACATGCATGTGGGCATGTGAGGTGCCCGCAACGGGGAAGGGGCAAACCGGACTTCCATCCTTCCAATTTCAGCCTTCATCCTTCCCGACCAGACCGGGGCAACCGGTTTCTTCGACCGGTACTGAAATTTCCTCTACAGGAATCATGACAACCTCGTTCACATAGGGATGTTTGAAGAATTTGTTCTCCTTTACGATTTCCGCAATCCATACCGAAACTTGGTTCTGATGGTCATAAGGCCGCATGTGCTGCTTTCCGGCCGGGCTATCATATGTGAGACCTTCCCATGCCTTGATGACCGCTTCCACATCATCTGTGCCGGCCTTTTTCACAGCTTCTGCCCAGAACATGACGGCCATGTAAGATTTTGCACGCGCAATGGCAGGATACGCTCCGAATTCCTTGTGATACCCCTCGACAAAAATTTTGTTTGCCTGTGTGGGGATAGGAAGCATGTAATACTCGGCTGTGACATTGCCGATGGCCGCATTGCTGTCTTCAAGAAATTTGATTATGGTGTCGCTGGTGAGGAAATAGCAGACAATCTTGGCTTTCATGGCCAAGTCTCTCACCTCATCCGCGACAATTGCAAATCCGGCTCCGACCTCACCCGCGTGTGCAGATTCTATTGCCGCGTTCAGAGCCAGCAGTTTGGTCTGGAAGGCGATATTATCAATGGTTTTTATGATTTGCCTCATCTGGTTGCTGTCTGTCCCAATATGAGCCATTTCCCGTGTCAGTTCGACGAGCGATTTTAAAGACTGATTCGATTTTTCGATGTTTTCATTCATCAACTTGTCGGTGTCAAGAGCCAAGTTCATGGCTTTCCGGCTCTTGCCGTTCATTACTGCCAGAAACGCAGAATTCTCCTCCACCGCGACAACCTGAGATGACGCATTTCTGGCCTGATTACAACCGTTTTTGGATATCTCCTCAGCACTGAAGACGAGGTGATGGGTACTTTCGGTCAGGTCTCTGATAATATTGCGAACAGGTTTTGTCAGAAAATCAGAGAAAATAATGACAATGGGAAGAATGACAAGAACACAGAGCAGGCCCACCATGGTCAGCACTTTGATCATCTGCCATGTATTGGCCTTGGCAATCTCCTTTGAATGAAGAGCGGTTATGGCTCCGATCCATTGGGAATCGCCGTAAAGGGGCAAAATACCTTCAAAGTAATTTTGGTCACCAAGACTGATCTCATCAAAGAGTATCTCCTGCCTGGCCAGTTTCCATTCGCTTTCCGGCTGCTCAATGCTGCTGAAGTCAAGAATCTTGTAGTCGCCCAAATTGCCTGTGCTGAGACCGTTTGCGGAAAAAATGTTTATTTTGGTACCTGTGTATTCGGACAATCTGTTGACAAAAGCTTTGTCGAACACTCGTGACACCACTGCAAATCCCATCTGTTTTGGTTCCATTTTTTTGGTTTTCTTGTTGAATATCTGTCCCATGACTATCGCCTATCGCCGCTCACCCCTCGCCGCTCGCCCCTCTATCTTAAACTTCTCCACGAGCCCAAGAAGCGCGTTCGCGAGCTTCGCCACTTCAGCGGCAGATGCATTCATGTAATGGATATCGTCTCTTATCTCACCTCCTTTCCTTCCCGCAGCCATACCCACCCGCATGGAGACCTCGTTGACAGATTCTGCCAGTTCCTCCATTGTGACGGCGATGTTTTCGGCTCGGATATTGGCATCTTCTGCATTCGCGGAGATTTCGCTGACCGCCTTCATCTGATCCTCCAAAGCAAGGGAGATGGTTTGTGACGAATGACTGATGCTGTCAATAATGCCGGAGACCTCTCTGATGACATCAATCGCTGCCAAGGTGCTTTCCTGCATGGCAGATATGCGGTTTGAAATATCCTCCGCAGCGCTCGTGCTTTGTCGGGCAAATTCCTTGATCTCATTCGCCACCACCGCGAATCCCTTGCCTGCATCGCCTGCGGAGGCCGCCTCGATATGGGCGTTCAAGGCGAGGAGAGTCATCTTGTCCGCAATCTTTTTGATCAGTCCCGTCACTTGGCCGATCCGGTTCGCGGCCTCTCCGAGCGAGCGCATCGTATCCCCCGCCTTTCCGGCCAGTCTCACCGCGCTCACCGCAATGGAGGAACCCCTGCGGGCATTTCTTTCAGCTTCATTGATGGATACGGATATCTCCTCAACGGCCCCGGCCACAGTGGAATTGTTCTGCGACATCTGCCCGGCGGTTTCGGAGACATGTTGCGCGCTGACGCTGATCTCCTCTGTTGCCGATGCAATGGCACTGATATGTTCCGTCATCTGCACCGATGCGCCGGCCAATTGCTTTCCTCCCGATTTCACATCACTGACAATCCTTCTGAACTCCTCAATCATGGTGTTGACAGCCCTCAACAAGGTGCCGATCTCATCTTTTCTGTTCGTGGCAAGACTGACCGTCAGGTCAAATTGGGCCAGTTGGTGAGCCGTATTTGAAAGCATGTTCACAGGATTCAGGATCAGCATTCTCAGAAAGAAGATCAGGCAGAACGCCAAGCAAAGAAGTACGATGAAGATGCCGACACCCTGACTCGCGATGACGCCATTGAGACGGGAGCGTGAGGCGATATGAAACGCTTCAGATTCCCGGGCAGCCCCTTCCTTGGCCTTCCTGATCTTCTCTGCAAGGATGGCCTGGGTGTAATAAACCTGAAAACTACCCACTTTTTCCCCGTCATACTTGGAAACAACATCATAAGAGAGGTTTTCATCCAATCCAAGGTTTTCGGGAAGGATATCCCCAATGGTAATCTCAGGGGCTTTCCATGCCGCGGCAAATGGGTATCCGTCTTCAGGTGACAACAAACCGCTGAGAGCATCAGAAGCCGGGTTTCTCTGATCAAAACACGAATCCTTTCTTATCGCCAATCCGTGTGGATGCTCGCAGATTTTTTCATCACCCCAGGCAGAGCCTGCGACTGGGGTGATGAAAATGTTGCCAATGTTCCTGGTTCTAACGGTTTTTGTGGTTTCCGACATGATCCGCAGATGAACGCGGATGAACGCAGACAGACGCCCACGGCCTGTGCGGCCGGTCAGGGTGCGGGAGCATCGGCGTCCATCCGCGTTCATCCGCGGCTTGCAAGGATCACAGCTGTATGAAATCTCATGCAACCACAAAATCCGTTAGAATCAGCAATGTTCCCAAAAGTTGATCCCAGTTTTGTTCCACACATTTTGCAAGTGGCTGATTTTCAAGCCAAAAAAATGGGGGAACAAAAACGGGATCATAATCGGCAACCGTTTTTGTGACATTTTCATCAGCCCAGCCTGCGACTGTGCCTCATGAGGCAGAGCCTCGTAACAAGTGAAATACCCAGTCCTCATTGATCCAGCGGAGAGAATTCAGCAACACATGCGTGACAGCAAGCGTTTGAACGCCCTTGGCCGTCTCAGGAGAATAAACCCGCCAAGCTTCATGAATTTCCGTTTCACAAGGGCTATCTCCTTTCTTGCCGGCGATTCATCACTGCAAAAGGTGACCACACAGACTTCCGGTCGGATCCCGGACGGAAAGAGGCATGGCCCTATGCCCCCTTCAAGGAAGATGCAGTCCGACGAATAGAAAAGGCTTTCCCTTTCCAAGCAGGTTGCCATGGTCTCTCTCAGTGATCTTTCCATGGCCAAGATATAGACGAAATCCGGGAGACCGATGATCGCGTCAATCTCTATGTTTCGGCAACAAAGCCCCTCACATCCCATCTCGCATCTTTTCAACATGTCTTTCGCCCGCTGAAGCAGCTGATGTTGCGCCCCTTGGATCTCGCCACAGATATCCCTCAACCGCTCCAACTCTCGTGGGTCTGATTTCTGGATGATCTCTTCTGCCTTTTTGAATTTGTATTTCAGTCCCATTTCCTGATCATCTCAACGGATTTAGAGGTTATACTCAGTAGAAGGTGTTTGAAAACTCCCTTGCCCGTGCCCGAAACTGTGGCATGGGCAGAGGGGTAGCAGGTGTTTTCAAACACCTTCTATGGATTCTTTCCAATTTGCGCCGGAGCAGCTCTGCAAACATACGGGGTCCTGCGCCCGAAGGTTGCAGAATTTCAGAGGCAACTGGCCAGCCAAGTTCCCGATGGATTCTGTCCAAAAATTGATGCTCGTTATGGCTCATTGGTTCCTCATAATGAAATCAAAGTGAATTCTGAAAATGGCAATAATTGGCCATGATCGTCGTTTGGATCGCTCCGTCCGATCCGGAAAATCCAGGTCCACACATTCACGGGTAGGGCACGGGCAGGGCTCCCCCAAATCCGTTATAATCAGAATTTTCACTCGCCATCGATGCTTTCATCCGGCGACAGCATGAACAGAATGGCCTTTTTTCGCATGGGACGAAGATCGGATTCATCAATATGCAACCTGAGCCATGAATGGGGAAACTCCCGTAAAACCTGCCAAGGTGCCACGCGCAGAGACTCAATTGTGTATTTTTTTGCCACAGCGGGTTTTTGCAACAGTTCATGCAGCATATCCATGGTGGCATGCTTGAATATGCCCTGAACGACAGGCAGTCTGATTTTATTGTTCTGCGAAAGCTCACATTCTGCAAAGTCTGTGACTTCCACAAAGTGATACGGCTTTTTCATGTTCTGTCCTTCTGACGCTCAAATGTGTTTAAGCCATCCGAGAAGCAAATCACGGGTTCTGAGAGCATGTTCGGGTCAGGAAGACATCATTTTCCATTTGATATATTGTTGAAAAAGAAGGCCTCCCACCCGTTTGGCCAAAAGGGAGAAAATCGTCATCAGCGCGCCTGAGGGGAGGGCATATGGTGATCCCTCCCCGATCCAGTGGCCATGGAATCCCTGAATCATGAATAGGATGCCGAGAATTCCGGTTCCGATTGACATCCCTTTGAAAAGCATTCTGGATCGGCGGATGGAGCGGATGACACCCTCTGTTTTTTTCAGATGGGCCTGCCACGTCCTTTCCAGACATGCCTCCCGTATTTTCGGATCAACGATTGCCGTTTCCGGGATATACGTCATCACATCCGCATCTGCCTGAATGACGGTCTCTATCATCAGACGCGGCTCATTTTCCGAAGACTCGCCGTTGCTCAACTCAAATGGCGTGGAAATGGTAAGCCCGCCTTCCAAATACAACTTCTTGAGAATGCCAAATGTATGAAGCCTCTTCATAAGCAACCCAGCACCCAGCACCCCTGATTATAACGGATTTAGGGGAGCCCGTGAACTTGAACTTGAACTTATACTTGAACCTGGACTTGAACTTATGCTCGAACTTGCCCGCAAATGAATGTTCACGTTCACGGACAGAGCGGCCTCCCCGAAAAGCGTTATAATCAGCAGAACCCAGCACCTGTCAATCCATGGATATCAGATGCTTTTTCAAATTGACCTTTTTGTTTCGCAACCCGAGTTTCCTCCGGATGCTGTGGCGATGGGTCAGTATTGTGCCGAGTGACAGGTTCATCATCTGGGCGATCTCCTTGTTCCGCTTTCCATCCTTGACAAAATGGGCGACCCGGATCTCCGTCGGGGTGAGGTCCAGATACTTGGATGACAGTTTGTTCACAAAGGGGGACGCGATCTTGTCCAGATTCGTTTCCATGATGTCCACGAGGGTCCGTTGCGCCTTTGTCAGCCGGCTTTTTTTCAGTTTTTTCAGATATGGAAAGACCAGATCCTTGATATTGGACGTGACACTCTCCTTGATGCTCTCCTCCCCCTTCTGCTTTCGTTTCAATATCCCATTCAGGGACAAATTGGCTTTTATGAGCCTTTCATTTGTCTTGACCAACTCGGATGTACGCTTCTTCAGCTCCGTTTCGTGTTCATCATAAAACTTTTTGGCCCGATTCTGCTCATGCAGGAGTTGCTTGTTTTTCTTCTCAAGCGTTCTCTGTATGCGCTGGATGGATATCTGCATTTCCACACGAGCCATCACCTCTTCAGCGTAAAACGGCTTGGTGATGTAGTCAACCCCTCCGGCGGAAAAGGCTTTCAATTTGTCGCTCACCTCATTCAGCACACTGATGAAGATCACAGGGACATCACAGGTCCGCGCATTTGCCTTCAGACGTTCACAGACCTCATAACCGGACATGTCGGGCAACTTTATGTCGAGCAGAATCAGATCTGGAAGTTTCTTGTGAACGCCTTCCAAAGCGTCCGCGCCAGTCAGGGCCAAGCGGACGTTGTAAGTCTGCTTGGCGAGAATGCTGGACAAGAGACGCAGATTGTCACGGTTGTCATCCACAATCAGCACACTTTCTTTTTTTGCTTTCATTCTTTATCCATTGATCCTGAGTACAGGACAAAAAGTTGGGAATGGCGAGAAACCCGGCTTTTTTCCAAACTGGCCGACTTCCCAACTGCAAGAAAAAGCCGGGTTTCTTTTTACATGAAAATAGATTTTCATCAACGGGGGTGAAAATCGCTTTTCATGGAAGTTTC
>JAOZRQ010000627.1 GCA_029940115.1 Desulfobacterales bacterium | reverse complement strand
CCTTTGCCACAGCCGCTTTCAACCTGTATGACTACAATGACCGCAGCGAGCTGACTGAATCCAAGCGATATGAGGGAACGAATACGGAAAATCCGGCTATTCCTGTGGATCCGGAAACCCGGCTTTATGCCTACGATCCCATCGGCAACAGGAAAACCGCCACAGAGGGAACAACTGATACCGGATACACGGCAAACGATCTGAATCAGTATACTGCCCTTACCGGCGGCATCTCCGCAAACCCGGTTTATGACAAAGACGGCAACATGCTCTCGGATGCGTACAGGCATTATGTCTGGAATGCGGAGAACCGCCTCATCGCAGCAGAGCCGAAAAATCCTGCCGACGGGGATAAGAAAGGTGAATATCTGTATGACTATATGGGCCGGCGGGTACGAAAGACAATTTTCGTTTATGCCGCCGGAACATGGGAGCCGGATTCGGAAAAGCTGCTCGTTTATGACGGGTGGAATCTCATAGAAGAAATCACCGTGAGCGGCGGGGAGACTGCGAAGAAATACTATGTGTGGGGACTTGATCTGAGCCAGTCCTTGCAGGGCGCAGGCGGCATCGGCGGGCTGATATGCCGGGTTGACAATTCGGTTTCCCTCAGAGTTTCAGGACATGCGACCAGCTTCTGAGGGGTCAGAGACTTTTTACAATGCCAACGGGGCAGAGTTTGAGAAATGGGCAAGGAGGATGAAGGCAAATGATTTCAAGGCGTTGCTTGCGAAATGAGATGAATAATAATGAAGTTGACTTAGTGAGAAAATCAGACCGTATGGATATTTGGCAAAAAGATTGTTTGGTTGGTCAATGGTTTTTGAAATGCTATTACAATCTGGATTTGAAATTTATGTATGCTGATATTTATTATGAAAGCAAAGTATTACCTTTTATTAAAAGAAAGCGCAGCTACCCACAATCTCCATAGCAGTGCTTTTCAGTATCTCGGCCCGGTATGACTTTATCTCTTATCTCGTTCTCACCTCCTGCGTGGGAACGCAATACGGGGACGTTCCGCGTCCTGTGACAGCCCTCTCTGCATGGCGCACTCAGGTCAGAAACGGACACGGCACGAGCCTCATCTCCCGGTACGATTACAAGTATGACGAGATCGGGCGGAGAAGCTCCGTGAGGAACAGCGGCTCTGCTTTCACTGCCGGTGCCGCCGAGTCTTCACAGATATCTAAGGCAATTGAAGAACTCAAAATGCACTATTGTCAGGCATATTTTGCAAAGGGGACTTGACAGATCAGAGAAAATGCCTACATTTGATTTTGAGCTTGTGGCCGATGCAAAAGTCATCAATTGAATTATAATGATGATAATGAAATTTGAGGAGGAACATTGCCATGTGTCTGAAAAAAGTTTCCCTTCCACAGGAGAGAATGGGGGATTTCGACCTGGATGCCTTTGTGAGGGCTGCCGGGGAACTGAACCAAGGATGGGGACATATTTTAATTGATGATATCAAACAATTATCTTCGGAAGATCTCAACTGAGATAAATGAAAAATTTTTCTGTCAAATTCCACATTGTCATCCTCCTTCTCCTGCTGACTTACGCCTGCGCCCTGCGCGTATTCCTCTTCTCAGAGAAGAGGAACCGAAGAAATTCTCAGCATCAGACCGTTATTCAGGGAATGCGAAAAGTCGCCGAGTTGGATGTCGGAAACAATTCTTCTGAGAAAAATTTGAATTATCAAATTATCAAACCTTCCTGGTCAGGAAGCAGAAACTTCCCTTATCCGAATAATGCTTCTTGCAATGACAATGGAAGAGCCTATCGTGGGAAAGAAACGCTCACACTTGAAAACCTGATTCCGAACAAGCCTATAGTCATTCTCAAACGTCTGGATCCTACAGTGAAAAATCAGGTGGTTGATGTTAATTTCAATGGCAAATTCATAAGTAAATGGGCCCTTGATAACGGAGGCGTACCCGGACACTGGCATGAGAGTACATTTAAAATACCGCGGGAATTTGTAACCGGCCCTGAAGGCACGTTTTCTTTTGTTTTTGTGGAAAGCACCTGCGATATTAACAGTTTTTGTTATTGGTTCTTTCAGCCGCAATGATTTTAAACTTTGCGTTGCCGGACGGGGTTCTCACTGCCGCCCCCAGATCGTGGGAGAGGAAAACAGTCTTTATCACCAGCTTCTGAGGGAAGTCAGGAAGCTGACCGGCCACGGGATTCTCCTGAACACCAGCTTCAATCTTCACGGAGAACCCATCGTGTGCTCGCGACGCAGTGAGAACCATGATTGACACCCGTAACGAATACATGGCAATAGGCAATTTTTTGGCCTGTGGGGATGCAGCGAGCGAAACCCACCATACGCAACTCTCGGCTCGGACTTCGACGTGGTCTGCCAAAACAGTGTCAGGGAGGAGATCAGACCCTATATATCTCAAAAGCGACACCTTCTGTAAATATTCGGTAAACCCCGTGCTCGCTCCCGCCGGATTGACAAATCCGGCGGTGGTGGCGGTTCGGATTTGTCAATCCGAACCGGAGCGTGGCCCTCATCCGTGTGGTTCTCTTCGGCTCCCTGTCACGTCCTTCCGACTTCACACGGTGGTCGGACATTGACCTTGCCGCATGGGGAATTCCTCCGCACAGATTTTATCGGGCGGTGGCGGATGTGGCTGGTTTCAGCCGGGAATCTGAGATTGACCTGACAGATGTTGAGACCTGCCCGCCGGGTCTGATGAAGGTTGTGGAAAAGGAGGGGATTGAGCTGTGAAAACAAAAAGGCCACGAGGAAGATGTCGTTCATCCATGTCATGAAGAGAAAAGCATGAACAAAAATTAATCAGTTTTTCATCCGTTTTTCAGGAGTTTATGTGAAAATAAAATCTATCATCTGGCTGTCGGAAATTGTCGAAAAAATAGAAATCAAACATGGTGTCACAGTCGAGGAAGTTGAGGAAATTTTCAGAGCCAGCCCCATTTTTCGCCGGGGGCCGAAAGGAAAACGGCGAGGTGAGAATCTGTACAAAGCTTATGGACAGACAGAGGCAGGAAGATATCTTTTTGTCGTGTTCATATACAAGCTCAACCGCAGGGCGTTGATACTGAGCGCCCGTGACATGACCGACAAAGAGCGGCGTTTATGTCAAAAGGAGGCATGATGTCTGAGATACCTGGCTTCAAAACAGTGGAAGAGGAGATCGAATTTTGGGAGACACACGACTCCGCCGATTACTGGGGAGAGATGGAGGAGGCAAAGTTTGAAGTTGATCTTCATCAGAACCTCCTGCACCCCCGGATGATCACCCTGACCCGTCGTCCTGAACATTGCCCCCGATGCGGAAACGATTTGGATGATGCTGTGATCGAACATGTCGCACGGAGTTGCGGACACCTCCTGATGATCCGGGATGTTCCCGCTCTTCGGTGTCAGAGAGCCGGCCATGAATATATCCTGGAAAAGACGCTTGACCGTCTCGAACGCCTGCTGGAGATTGAAAACACTGAAAAACTTCAGCCGGCTGAGATCATTCACATACCGGTGTTCAGCCTGAACATGGCGGCCTGAATTCACATCAAAAGCAAGTATTCGGTAAACCCCGTGTCCGCTCCCGCCGGATTGACAAATCCGGCGGTGGTGGCGGTTCGGATTTGTCAATCCGAACCGAGCCCCGCCCGCTCCCGCCGGATTGACAAATCCGGCGGTGGTGGCGGTTCGGATTTGTCAATCCGAACCGAGC
>JAOZRQ010000138.1:6699-13861 GCA_029940115.1 Desulfobacterales bacterium | reverse complement strand
TAAGTACCCGGCCAAAAGTTTTCCAAGATTTTTCTTGGGAAAACAGCTTTCGCAAACCGCGGATGAGTCCCGCACACAGGCCATACGCGTTCATCCGCGGCTCACAATGAGAAAGTTGTTCCTCATATGCAAACACCTGAAAATATGGCCAACCTGATGAGAATGAAAGAAAAGCCAATGACAAGAGAGGCAAGAATGATTTTGAAATCGCTCAAATATTGCAGGGACAAAGGCGACAAGAACGAGTGGCGCATTGAAGGCAACACGGTCAATGGTGAATCCGAAGAATGGTTGACGTTGAATCGGATCAATCTAATCGTGGGCAGGAATGCATCCGGCAAAACCAAGACATTGAATGTCATTCGTCAGATTGCCGACCTTCTCGCAGGCGATGTCAAGCCTTCTGACCTGATTCATGACACATCCGCATACGAACTTCTGTTTCAAGACGGCCCTGATGAAACCACCTTTTTTCTGGATTTTCGGAATGGAAAAGTCATTCAGGAGACTCTCAGAATCAATGGAACTGAGAAATTGAACCGTGCCAAGGGCAAGTTGTTTTATGAGGAGATAGGCAGAGAATTGGCTTTCAAGACGGATGATGAGTCGCTTGCCTTGTCAAGAAGGAATTCAGAGCAACACCCTTTTTTTGAAAGCCTTTATGTATGGGGGAAAAATCTTACCCATTATGAGTTCGGGGGAGAACTCGGCAAAAGTGTCTTCCTCAAAGATATTAACAGGGTAAAAAAAGAAACCCGAGTTGATTTGAAAAATGGAAATGATGTGATTCGAATCCTTCTTAAAGGGAAATATCTGTTTGGTGATGCTTTTGCCAAGGATGTCGTTGATGACATGGGAAAAATAGGTTATCCGATTCGTCGGGTGGATGTTGAGCCTCTGAAACATTTGCCCATCAATTTTGGTCTGAATGTTCAGGAGACAGAATTGGATGAGGGGACAGACCAGATGGAGATATCACAGGGGATGTTCAGAGCGTTGTCGTTGCTGATCCAGCTCAATTACTCCTTGTTGGCTGACATTGCGAGTTGCATCCTGATTGATGACATTGGTGAGGGGTTGGATTATGAAAGGTCGAAAGGTCTGATTGATTTAATCATTGAGAAGGTGAAAGGTTCCTCGGTGCAGGTGATCATGACAACCAATGATCAGTTTGTCATGGACAAGATATCATTGGAATATTGGTCTGTTATTCAACGAGTCAGAAACAAGTCGGTATTTTACAATTACACCAATGCGAAACAGACTTTTGATGATTTTGCGTTTACCGGCCTGAACAACTTTGATTTCTTCGCGACCGACTTTTTTGCTCGTGGCTTTGAAGATTATGTGAAAGATGTCAGATGAAAAGATTAGCCGTTTTTGTTGAGGGAGAGACCGAACTTGAGTTTGTCAGCAAATTTCTACAAGAGGTTGCCGGACAAAAGCATATATCCATAGACTCTTATAAGTGCTTCGGTGGAGGAAAAAGCGGAACAAATCGATGGGATCAGCTATTGGCAAGCTCTTCTGTGGCAGATGAGAAATATTATGCCCTCATTTATGTCAGTGGCACAGACAATCGGGTCAATCATGATATTCGGAGAAAGCTGTCAACACTCAAAGCCCAAGGTTTCAATCGGATTGTCGGGCTGAAGGACTTGCGTGGCGAACAACACGGCAGGCCAATGGGTCTGGCTGATTTGCCAAGGATGGAATTAGGCTCAAAAGTCGTCGAAAGAGAGTGTCTGCCTTTGCCTGCCCGTATCGTCATCGCTGTGATGGAAATAGAAACCTGGTTCTTGGCCGAAACCAATCACTATGAATGTGTTGATGCGGGATTGACAAAAAGCACGGTTCTTTCCAGCACACTCGGCTTTGATCCATATACTGACGATCTGACCCTGAGACCCGAGCCGACAGAGGATTTGAAAAGGCTATACCAGATTGTGGGCAAATCATACAGCAAAAAATTGAAATATCGAATCAGAACCATTGAATGTCTTGATTATGCTGAGATTTACATCAATCTCAGAAATAGAATTGTCAAATTGGGGCAGTTTGTGACAGAGATCGATAATTTTCTGACCTAACCACAATGGGTGCCCCTGAATCTGGACCTGAAACGCAGAGACCGCATAGGCCCGCAGAGGACAGAAACGGGCACATTTCAGTTTGTAGTTCCGCCTTTAGGCGGTGCGAAACCGCCTAAAGGCGGAACTACAAACTGAAATGTGAAAAATCAGCCCTTTACAGAGGAGAAACCCGGTTTTTTGGAAAAACTTGGTTTTCTTTGAGAAGGAATATTGAATGAGTGAATTGGTAAACAAAGATTCTTGGGTATGGGTGATGATCCAAGATCCTGAAAAAGACGAGCAGATACTGGGCCAGCATGACCAAGAGAACGACATCTCCTTCATCCCGACCTTTCTGGAAAAGGATGAGGCCCTGAAGTGCCACAACAATCTGGTTTTGGACAAGAAGATAAAATATGAGCTTCAGGCAATCTTGTTTGAAGAGCTGGAGCGTGAGGCGGCTGAAAACGGATTCCTGATTTTCATTCTGAACGGATCCGGAGAGGTGCTTGACAAAATATGATAAGTACTTGGCCATATGTTTTCAGGTGTCTGCATATGAGGGACAACCTTCCCATTGTGAGCCGCGGATGAACGCAGATGAACGCGGACGGCCTGTCTGTCGCGGACTCATCCGCGTTCATCCGTGTCCATCCGCGGTTTGTGGAAGTTGTCTTCCCAAGAAAAAATCCCTGAAAACTTTTGGCCGGGTACTTAGGCGATTTGCAGAAAAGGACATACCGACAGTTTGCAGTTCCGCCTTTAGGCTGTGTTGCACCGCCTAAAAGCGGAACTACAAACTCTGGTATGTTTATTCTTGCAAATTGCCTTAGTGGCCAGTCGTCAGTTGTCAGTGGGCGGTTGACAACTGGCAACGTCGCAACGGACAACAATCAACCAACGGACAACTTTCATATGGCACTGACAAGACAGGAGATCAACCGGAAATTGTTCCACCTTTTCGCACTGTTCCTGCCTGTGGGAATTTTTTATTTCCCCAGGTTTTTCGGCCTGTCATCGCTCATGGTGACCATCATCTTGGCGATGTTGCTGCTTGCCATCGGCACGGTTGAGACATTGCGTTTCAGGCATCCGAAAATCCATGACATGTTTCAGAAATCGTTCAGCGCCCTGCTCAGAGAAGAGGAGGGGGAAACCCTCACCGGTTCGACCTATTTCATCGGAGCGGGGTTCCTCTGTTCGGTTCTCTTTCCTGATGCGCCGCATATCTCCTTCATGTCACTCAGCGCGTTTCTTCTCGGAGACGCCGTGGCCGCGCTCGTGGGTCAGAGTGTCGGAAAGACAAAAATAGGCACTAAGTCGCTTGAGGGATCACTCGCCTGTTTCCTCGTCTGCGTGACCCTGTTTTCCGCCGTGTTTCCACATCTCCCGTATCTCTTGGACCGATGGGGCGGCTCTGTGCCTCTGTTGCTGATCTTCATCACCTCTCTGGCCATCACCCTCTTCGAGCTGATTCCCCTGAGGATCACAAGGCATTTCACACTGAACGACAATCTCTATGTGCCGGTGATTGCAGGGCTTGCGATGCGATATCTCCATCCGCTTGTTTGAAAGAAACCCGGCTTTTTTCGCTGAAAGAAGAGTCGGATCATTCGGGAAAAAGCCGGGTTTCTTTTCCAAAGCCGAGGTGTGAAAGAAACCCGGCTTTTTTCGCTAAAAGAAGAGTCGGATCATTCGGGAAAAAGCCGGGTTTCTTTCCCAAAGCCGGGTTTCTTTCCTGAATGGCAGGCCGAGGTGTAAAAGAAACCCGGCTTTTTTCGCTAAAAGAAGAGTCGGATCATTCGGGAAAAAGCCGGGTTTCTTTTCCAAAGCCGGGTTTCTTTCCCGACAAATAAGGATAAGGAGGTTTTGAATTGAATCCACCATCTGGTCATTCTCACCATGAAGAAAAAAAGGAAGCCACACTTCGCCTTGTGGCGTGGGAGATCACCCGCAACTGCAACCTTTCCTGCATCCACTGCCGGGCCGCCGCGACCATGGGACCCCACACAGGGGAACTCGACACGGCTTCTTGCCTCAGACTCTTGGATCAGATTGCGGAAATCGGAACCCCCATCGTCATCCTGACCGGCGGAGAGCCGTTGCTTCGATCCGACATTTTCGAGGTCGCCAGCTACGGCACGGAGAAAGGACTCCGCATGGTCATGGCACCCAACGGGACCCTGATCACCGAACCCCTCGCGAAACAGATGGCAACAGCCGGCATCAAGCGGATCAGCATCAGTCTGGACGGCGCGACAAAGGAGAGCCATGACGCGTTCAGAGGGGTTGACGGCGCATATGAGGGTGCGCTTCGCGGGATCCGCTTGGCAAGGGAGGCGGGCATCGAATTTCAGATCAACACCACGATCACGAAAGCCAATCTTGAACAGATCCCCCACATCCAGGCCGTGGCGGTTGAACTCGGTGCGGTGGCCCATCACATCTTCCTCCTGGTGCCCACCGGCCGAGGCAAATATATCCTGGATCAGGAGATCAGCGCGGCGGAGTATGAGCAGACCCTGAACTGGTTCTATGACCAGCGGGAAACGACCCCCTTACAGTTGAAGGCCACCTGCGCGCCCCATTATTATCGGATCCTCCGGCAACGGGCGAAGCAGGAAGGGAAGTCGGTCACCTTCAAGACCCACGGATTGGATGCGGTCACACGGGGGTGTCTGGGCGGCACAGGTTTCTGCTTTGTCTCCCATAGAGGGGTTGTGCAGCCCTGCGGATTCCTGAACCTCAACTGCGGGGATGTCACAGCGCAATCGTTTGCGGATGTCTGGCATCATTCGGAGAACTTCCTCGCGTTGCGGAATTTCGACAACCTCAAGGGGAAATGCGGAAGATGTGAATTCAGAAAGGTCTGCGGCGGATGCCGGGCAAGGGCCTATGAGGCGACGGGCGATTTTTTGGCGGAGGAGCCGCTTTGCAACTATGTGCCGGCGAGAGGCGGAACTACAAACTTCTGACTTAAAAAAATGCTGATTATAAACGGATTTAGGGGTGCCCTGTGAACGTGCCCGCAAACTTGAGCTTGAACTTGAACTTGAACTTGAACTTGAATCCTGACGTGAACATTCGTTCACGTTCACGTGCACGTTCACGTTCAAGTTTAAGGCTCCCCTAAATCCGTTAACCAAAAAAAATGTAAACCCATAAATGAAGATGCCCTTTATAACGCTTGCAATTTTCCCTTTAATCTGGCAAACTGACAATTGCTCGTTGCCAATTGTCCGTGTTGCTCCTTGTCAGTCGGATCGGCGGACAAACAACGGACGACGGACAACAAACAACAACGGACAACAGACGATTTACATGGAGGATGGCATGAAAAAAATCCTATTCCCTTTTGTCGTTCTGATCATCGCAGTCTCGGTGAGCCAGACTCACGGATTGGGAACTCGGGCCGATCATGATGCGGCCATCCGGGAACCTGCTGTGGCGGGCCAGTTCTATTCAGATGATTCATCCAAGCTGGCAAAGGGCCTGGCATACTATCTTGAGGACGCGGTCCAGCCGGCTGGGGAGCGGCCCATCGCCATTCTTTCTCCCCATGCGGGATATGTTTACTCAGGCCAGATTGCCGCGGATGCCTTCAAACAGGCTGCGGGTCATGATTACGATCTGGTGGTTTTGCTGGGGACAAATCACACCCACCCCGGTTTTTCCGGGGTGTCGGTTTACCCCAGAGGGGGGTATCGGACCCCTTTAGGTCTGGCAAAGATTGACGAAGATGCCGCCAGTCGGCTGATGGCCGCGGACAAGAATGTCACGTTCAAGGAATCGGTTCATCTTCGTGAACATTCTGTGGAGGTTCAGGTCCCTTTTGTCCAGACGCTTTTCCCAAACGCGAGGATCCTTCCGGCCATCGTCGGGGTCCCGGATCCGGATATGTGTGCTCGGTTTGGGAATGCCTTGGCCGACATATTAAAGGATCGCCGCGCGCTGATCGTGGCCAGTTCTGACCTGTCCCATTATCCAAACTATGAGGACGCGGTCCGGGTGGACCGAAAGGTGCTCGACGCGATCACCACCCTGAATCCCCAAGCCCTGCATATCTTCATCCGAAAGGAGGAGAACAGCGGGGTGCCGGGGCTGTCCACCTGTGCATGCGGCGAGGCGCCCATCCTCGCAGCCATGACCGCCGCGAAGGCTCTTGGGGCCAATTGCGGCAGACTTGTCAGCTATGCCAATTCAGGGGATGTCTCCGTGGGCAACCGCTCCCGTGTGGTGGGGTATGGTGCGGTCTCATTTGTGAAGAGCCGAGACTGCAAGCCGGTGAAAAAGTCATCCCCCTCATCCGGTTTGAGTGACGAGAAACCCGGCTTTTTCTTGCAGTTGGGGAGTCCGCCCGTTCGGAAAAAAGCCGGGTTTCTTGCCCCATCGTTAAGTGACAAGCATAAAAAAACATTGTTGTCCTTTGCCCGGAAGACCATTCAGCAATATCTTTTCTCAGAGACCCTTCCCCTTGCCAGAACTGGAGATCCCGTTCTTGAGAGGAAACAGGGCGCGTTTGTGACCCTCGAAAAACATGGCCAGTTGAGGGGATGCATCGGACACATGGCTGAAGATATGCCGCTCTACCGAGTGGTGGGGAGCATGGCCTTGCAGGCCGCGTTCAATGACCGCCGATTTCGCCCCCTTGCCCCAGAAGAATTTCCGGAAATCGAAATTGAGATCTCAGTGCTCACACCATTTCAGCAGGTAAAGGGACCTGAGGATATCCTGATCGGTCGGGATGGGGTCATTCTGAAGAAAGATGGCCGTTCCGCGGTGTTCCTGCCCCAAGTGGCCCCGGAACAGGGATGGAACCGGGATGAAACGCTGAATCACTTGGCCCGCAAGGCTGGCCTATCCTCAGATGACTGGAAGGCGGATGACGCCCAGTTTCTGACGTTTCAGGCGATAGTCTTCAGCGAGTGAAGCTGTAAGGACCTGTGACCAAACAACATCCCCGCCGCGCTCGGTTCGGACTTCGGCGAGCTCAGACTTCGGCAAGCTCAGTCGAACGCTCAGACTTCGGCAAGCCCAGACTTCGGCAAGCCCAGACTTCGGCAAGCCCAGACTTCGGCAAGCCCAGACTT
>JAOZRQ010000138.1:0-6599 GCA_029940115.1 Desulfobacterales bacterium | reverse complement strand
AGCCCAGACTTCGGCAAGCCCAGACTTCGGCAAGCCCAGACTTCGGCAAGCCCAGTCGAACGATTGGCAAATCGTTCGACTGAGCCTCACGCCGAAGTCCGAACCGCCTGCCGCCAAGAACCATAATGCTCGTCAATCCCTGACAAGAGATGTCAGGGACAGATTCCGGCAGGAGCGGGGAATGGGGAAGTTGGTCACAGACCCTTACAGCTTACACCTTACAGCTATGGCATTTTATCTTCTCATCATCGGCTTCATTTCCATCTTGGGTCAGGTGGTCATCCTCCGTGAACTGATGGTCGCGTTTTACGGGGTGGAACTGATCTATGTGCTTGCCATGGGGATATGGTTGCTCTGGACCGCGATCGGCGCGCTGATGGGGCGAAAGAAACACACGCCGTCAGTGAACCGCGTTCGCGTGTTGCTTCTTTTGTTCAGCATCCTGTTGCCCATTGAGGTGGCCTTTATCCGGGGCATCAGGCTTCTGTTCGGCGGCATACCCGGAACCTATCTCCCCTTTGGACACCAGCTCATTGCCATCATCATCACCCTGATCCCCATCGGCATGTTGCTCGGGCTGATTTTCCAGTGGGCCGCCAAACTCCATATCGGCAAGGGGGGGACACTGGCTCTCGCTTATGCCCTTGAAAGTGCAGGGGCCATCGTCGGCGGCCTTGCATCCACCCTGCTGTTGCATATCGGGGTTCAAAATTTTTCCATAGCGATTCTGTGCAGCATGATGACGGCTTGGGCAGGGTCAACATCCGACATCCGATCCCCGATAAAGCTTCTCCCCAACCTCTTCCCCGATACCCGACATCTTTTATCGGGGAAAAAATGTCGGGGAAAAATGTCGGGGGGAAAACGTCGGGGACAGGTTTCCCCGATTAAAGATGTCGAGGAGAAGTATCGGGGAAATGTTGGGGACAGGCATCCGAAATCCGACAACCTCTCTCCCCAACAGGTTTTGTCAGGGAAACGATGGGGACAAGCATCCCAACTCATCTTCGGAGTTCTGATGGTCATCTTTTTCCTGTGCCCGGAACTTGACCGCCGGATGACCCGCTGGACCCATCCGCATCTGCTCGACACGAGGGACTCCCCTTACAGCCGGATCACCATTGAGGGGAGATCGGGTCAGTTTGTGGTCTTTGAAAATGATGTCCTCGGATTTGAGACAGAGAGCACCGCGGCAGAGGAATTGGTCCACCTTGCCGCGCTCCAGCATGACGCACCGGCCCGTGTATTGATAGCGGGCGGCGGGATTGAGGGGATTGTCGGGGAGATCCTGAAACACGGGCCCCGACGGGTGGACTATGTGGAATTGAATCCTGCGCTTCTTGATCTGGCAGAAGCGTATCTGCCCGAAGCCCATCGAAAATCACTTGAATCAGAAGTGGTAACGATTGATCATGCGGATCCTCGGGCCTTTTTGAAACAGACTGAGGATCGTTTGGCAGGAGCATACGATCTGATACTTGTGGGCATGCCCGAGCCGGCATCTGGGCAATCCAACCGCTTTTACACTCGTGAGTTTTTCAGGCAATGTGCGGACAGACTGAAGCCGGGCGGAATTCTCGCGTTTCGTCTGCGCGCATCGGAAAATATCTGGACGCCGCTTCTGAGTTACCGAAACGCGAGCATTCGGCAGGCACTCACCCCGGTGTTTCATCATGTTCTGGTGCTGCCTGGAATGAGCAACATCCTCTTGGCATCAAATACGCCATTGATCGGAAACCCGGCTCAACTGATCAGGCGATTGGAGAAAAGGCGGGTGAAAGCGAGGCTCATCACCCCGCCATATATCGCGTATCTGTTCACAAATGACAGATTCTTTGAAATCAGGGACCGGCTTTCTTCCATAAACGCGTTGCCGAACACGGACATCCGGCCCATCTGTTACCAGTATTCCAGCATGATCTGGCTGTCAAAATTCATACCCGGAATGATCCATTGGCAAATTTCTTTTTCCGATCATTCAAATCAGCTATGGATTTTTTCATGGATTTGTGTTATCTTTTATCTGCTTGTCCTGCTTTTCGTCAGAAGGTGCCGGCCGGACCTGAAAAGAGTCCTGCTTGTCGCGCTGGCCGGATTCATCGGCATGCTCTTGGAAACCATGCTGATGCTCCATTATCAAGTGAAGAGCGGGGTGCTGTTTCAGAATATCGGGATATTGCTGATGGTGTTCATGGCTGGATTGTCCATCGGATCAGTGGCCGTGATGAGGTTGGCCGGCAACGGGCGGGAGGCAAGCGGCAAGCAGCGGTCGGGGAAATCCGGAAGCCTCTCGCCTCTCGCCTCTCGCCCATCGCCCGATTCCCGGGATGGCACAGGAAAATTTGTGGCTCACTTATCCCCCACGCTGGGGAGAGGGTTGTTCATCGGTTTCGGCATCCTCAGCCTGATATTTGTGGGTCTGGCAAAGGCGGGTTGCGGATCCAATATTTTCGTCATATCATTGTTGCTCTTTATTACCGGTTTTCTGGTCTCCGCCGTGTTTGCCTTTGCCAGCCTGGCCGGCGTAAGCAACCAGAATACTGTTGTGGCTCCGCTTTATGCCGCGGACCTGATGGGCGGATGCGCCGCATCGCTCATCGGGAGTCTGATCGTGATCCCCTTTCTTGGAATGGAAGGGGCCTCGGCGATGGTGACAGTGCTTGCGCTGGGAGCGGTTGTAAGCTGTAAGCTGTAAGCTCAAAGATGTAAGACGCGTTTGGATATTCCTGATGGTCTTTGTGGTTTCCGACACTCATCATGAACCGCAGATGAACGCGGATGAACGCAGACGGCCTGCGTGCCGGCCCATCCGCGTCCATCCGCGGTTTGTGAGTGGTCTTTGTGGATTCCGACATTCATCATGAACCGCGGATAAACGCAGATGAACGCAGACGGCGTGCGGGCCGGCCCATCCGCGGTTTTGTGAGTGGTCTTTGTGGTTTCCGACACTCATCATAAACCGCGGATAAACGCAGACGGCGTGCGGGCCCATCCGCGTCCATCCGCGGTTTGTGAGTGGTCTGGCTCTCATATGTTCCGGCAGGCTGCCCCCAGACTGGCTTTCAGGATCGTGGCTGTCTGAAATCACATGCAACCCCAAAATCCGTTAGAATCAGGGATATTCAAGCTTACAAATTGGAACTTACAGCTTAAGTAAGTACTTGGCCATATGTTTGCATATGTGGGGATCACGGGTCAGACAACCCTCACAAACCGCGGATGGGGCCCGCATCCTGTCCGGCACGCAGGCCATCCGCGTTCATCCGCGTCCATCCGCGGTTCGCAATGTGAAGGTTGTCTTCCCAAAGGAAAATTCTGGAAAACCCCCGATGAAAGATGTCGGGGCATGCTTTTGGCCGGGTACTTACAGCTTTACCCTTACTAAGGATGTTTCAATGGAGAACATGGAATGCGCAACTCGGAATCATGCCCAGCTTCATGATAACCGGATTCTGAATTCCCCGGTCATGTCTGACAAGCTTTTTCGTCAGTTCAGCGCGTTCGTTCATTCTGAGTTGGGAATAAAAATGCCTGATGCAAAAAAGACCATGCTTCAGGCCCGCCTCCAGAAAAGGCTCCGCGAAGTCGAGATAAGCACGTTTGAGGCGTATTATGACTATGTGTTCAGCCGCGAGGGAGTGGAAAATGAGTTGGCCCACATGATTGACGTGATCACCACCAACAAGACCGATTTTTTCCGGGAACCCCAGCATTTTGAATACTTGGTCCATACCATCCTGCCAAGACTGATCAGAGACTCTGGAAAATACGCTGGTCGCAATGACGCGGGGATCAGCTTGTTTCAGGTGTTCAAATTCTGGAGCGCGGCCTGTTCATCAGGAGAGGAGCCTTACACGCTGGCAATGGTCCTGAATGACTTTGCGACCCGATGGCGTGGGTTCAACTATTCCATTCTCGCCACAGACATCTCCACCAGAATGCTGAAAAAGGCAAAGCTCGGGATCTATGAGCATGAACGGGTGAAGCCGATTCCGATCATGCTCAGAAAAAGATATCTCTTAAAAAGTAAGGACAAAGACAAGAAACTGGTGCGAGTCATCCCGAGTCTGAGGGCCACAGTGAAGTTCCGAAGGCTGAATCTCATGGGGAACAGCGCCTTTGACATGCAGGAGAAGATGGATGTCATCTTTTTGCGAAATGTCCTGATCTACTTTGACAGAACCACCCAAGAGGCGGTATTGAATCGGCTTTGCCGTTCGCTGAATCCGTACGGCTACCTTTTCGTGGGACACTCTGAAACACTCACTGGCCTGAGTGTGCCCCTGATTCCAGTATCCTCGACAGTTTACAGAAATGCTCTAAAAGAATAAACCGAGTTGGCTGTAAGCTGCAACCTTGAAAACTCCCCTGTGAACCCCGCAATGGCGCGGGTTTCCGGGAGATGGCCATCTCCGGTCTGTCCAATCATCTCAGGGGGATGGCCCGCTCATGTAGGTGTTTGAAAACACCTTCTAGAGCTTACAGCTTTGAATTAAGGAGCGGGCTTTAAATGAACAACAAAATAAGGGTGCTGATTGTGGATGATTCTGCGGTGGCCCGTCAGACACTCGAAGAGGTCTTGTCCTCGGATCCAGCCATTGAGGTGATGGCCAAGGCGTCAGACCCGCTCATCGCGGCAAGGAAAATAAGGAAGGAGGTTCCAGATGTCATCATCCTTGATGTGGAAATGCCGCGCATGGACGGGATCACCTTTCTTCAGAAGATTATGAGCCAGCATCCCATGCCGGTGGTCATGTGCTCGGCCCTTACCGAAAAAGGGTGCGACACGACACTCAAAGCCTTGGAATACGGGGCAGTGGATATCATCACCAAGCCGAAACTGGGCGTCAAAAATTTTTTGAAGGAATCGCGGATACAAATTTGCGATTCGGTAAAGGCGGCTGCCCGGGCCCGGGTGAAACGGATATCCAAAGGCTCCCTGCTGAGAAACAGAATAGAGAAAAAGCTCACCGCGGATGCCGTCCTTCCGCCCCCAACGGCCAGGGCAATGGTACGGACAACCGACCGGGTCGTGGTTGTCGGGGCTTCCACCGGCGGAACCGAGGCATTGCGGGTCTTTCTGGAAGCCCTTCCCTTGGACGCGCCAGGCGTGGCCATTGTCCAGCACATGCCCGAACACTTTACCAAGGCATTTGCCAAACGACTCAATGATCTCTGTCGCATCGAGGTGAGGGAGGCGGTGAACGGGGACAGCGTTCTGCGGGGAAGGGCCCTGATCGGACCAGGAAACCGTCATATTCTTCTGAAGCGGAGCGGTGCCAGATATTATGTCGAGGTGAGGGACGGCCCGCTGGTCTGTCGGCACCGGCCCTCGGTGGATGTGCTTTTCCGTTCTGCCGCGCGGTATGCAGGATCCAACGCGGTGGGCGTCATCATGACCGGCATGGGGGATGATGGGGCCCGGGGAATGCTTGAAATGAAACAGACCGGCGCGTCCAACATCGCCCAAGATGAGGCCACATCCGTGGTCTTCGGCATGCCCCAGGAGGCGATCAAGCGGGGCGCAACGGACAGAGTGCTCCCCTTGGGATCAATTGCCGGGGCGGTTCTGCGGGAGTGTGCGAGATAAGCTGTAAGCTCGAAGCTGTAAGCTCGAAGCTGCAAGCTCGAAGCTGCAAGCTCGAAGCTGCAAGCTCGAAGCTGTAAGTTGTAAGCTAAAATATGCAAACTCAAAGCTTACAGCCTACAGCTTTCAACTTTCAACTTACAGCTTTCAACTTACAGCTTACAGCTTTACAGCTTTCAACTTACAGCCTACAGCCAATGAAAAGAGAAGTCAGCATTCACATCGGCGAATATTATGCCAGCAGGATGCCTACTGTCATCGGGACACTGTTGGGGTCCTGTGTCGCGGTCTGTCTGTTTGATCCGATGACGAAAATTGGGGGGATGAATCATATCCTTTTGCCAGGAAAAGCGGACATGAGGCGTTTTGACGCGCAGGCGCGTTACGGCATCAACGCGATGGAATTGTTGATCAACAGAATCATGAATCTGGGCGGAAATCGCCGTCTGTTGGTGGCCAAGACATTCGGCGGCGCCCATCTGCTCCCGGGCCTTTCAAACGGGATGGGAAGGAGAATTTCAACTTTTGTCCTTGACTTCATGAGAAACGAATCCATCAGGATCGCCAGTCAGGACTTGGGAGGGCATGAATCCCGGCGGATATACTTTCATACCGCCACAGGCGATGTGTTTCTCAAACGCATTCGATCAAGGTATTACTCAGGGGTTGCGTTTCAGGAGAAGAAAATGATCGGCCGTGTCCGGAGGAGGATGGAAAAGCCGGCGAAGATCAACTTCTTCTGACCAAAGTTTGTAGAGCCTTCAACATGATGTTTGTCCAAAATTGAAATTGCGAATTCCTGACAACAAAGGGTTCGGAAAATCGACCGTTGACAATCTTTTTGCACAAGGCTGTAGTTCCGCCTCTCGGCGGTGTCACACCGCCTGAAGGCGGAACTGCAAACTTTTGAAAGACCCCTGTTTTTCTGGTTTTAAAGCTGTTTAATCCAAGTTGCTATGTACAGGACAAAAAAATGATTGAGGAGGGAAACCCGGCTTTTTCTCGCAGTTGG
>JAOZRQ010000626.1 GCA_029940115.1 Desulfobacterales bacterium | reverse complement strand
GGAGTTTGGGAGTTTGGGAGTTTGGGAGTTTGGGAGTTTGGGAGTTTGGGAGTTTGGGAGTTTATGAGTTTGGGAGTTTGGGAGTTTATGAGTTTGGGAGTTTGGGAGTTTGTGAGTTTGTGAGTTTGGGAGTTTGGGAGTTTGTGAGTTTGGAAATGCCTGTACCATGGGGGATGACGGATGTCAACAACTTTCTGCGTCACAAACCCACAAAAAACCCAAAAAAACGATGAATCCCGCTCCAACAAAGAAAGACGGCAATCCGTGGAATCCGCGTGATCCGCCTGATCCGCGGTTCAAATGCGAGGAAACAAGGAAACAACATTTTGTTTGACATTCCAAGTTTTTCTTGATAATGGGGGAAACGCGTCAAGACGCAAGAAGGGCTGCTTAGTCATCGAGGTTGAAAGGCAATGAGTCTCAAACCATGGAGGTTGAAAGGCCTTTCTTGCACTCCCTTTGTTGAGCTCTCACAAACGCCTGACGGGACAATGGATGGACAGTTCAGACAAGAGAGGGACAAAAGTTTTCTGCCAAAAAACTGGACAAAAGTTTTCGCCACATCCGACAATCGACAAAAAAAATGGCAGCCACCAACATGACAGTAACGAACACGCCTGAAACCCACAGAAACCAACTCACCAACTCACAAACTCACAAACTCTTCAAACTGATTTACATTAGGAGGAAGGAGCAATGGAAGATTTCATATCCGCGTTTGAGGAGAGAATAGGGAATCCCTCCCTGTTCTGCGGACGCAGGCGGGAGATGGATCTGCTGCTCAGATGGACCACGGACCTCATCCCCAGAAAACTCGCAAAGTCCCGCGCATTGCTGGGTCGTCGCAAGAGCGGCAAGACGGCGCTCATGCAGAGGCTGTTCAACATCTTGTGGAATCTGGACGGAAACGTCATTCCGTTCTATGTCGAGGTTCTGGACCAAGATCAGTGGCTGCTGGAATTTTCGGATGAATATTTCCGGACGTTTCTGAGCCAGTATCTCTCCTTCAAAACCAGAACCCCGCTTGGCAAGGAGAATATCCCGTGGAAATGGGACGTTCTGCACGACATGGTGAGACAGCTCGGCAATGAGAAAGTTCTGAAAGCCGCGGAAAGTTTTCACGAAGATGTGGAAAAAGAGGATGAGCATAACGCTATGCGGTCAGCCTTCAGTGCGCCTAGCCGGTTCACTGGCTATGACGACGTCTCCTTTGTGGTGATGATTGATGAAATCCAGTATATGACCCAGCATATCTTTTATGATAGGGAGCGTAATATCCGGGCGCACAATCTTCCGGGCGCGTTTCACGGCCTTGTGGAACTGAAATACGCGCCGATGCTGGTCTCGGGCAGCTACATCGGCTGGATGACCCAGATGATGCGGGAGATGTTCGTCGGGGGCAGGTTGAAGCGGACACCCGTGTCGCCCAAGCTGACCTTTCCGGAGGGCATGGACGCGGTCTGGCGTTATGCGGAACATCACGGGATCCCGCTCACCGAGGAGATATCCCTTGTCATCAACCAGCTGACACAGAGCGATCCGTTCTACATCGCCACCCTGTTCCGCAGCGACTGGCCCGGACGGGATTTTTCGACAGCTGACGGGGTCATCCGGACCTTCGCGCATGAGATCCTTGATCCGGGCGGCGAGATATTCGGGACCTGGTCCGAGTACATTGACATCTCCCTGGACGCGGTGAACGACATTCACGGCAAAAAGATGCTCCTCCATCTCTCCAGGGAACGGTTCAGGGAATGCCCCCGGGATGAGATCAGGGAGCATCTCGGGTGGCCGCCCGAGCGGGACCGGGAGCTGGAGGAGAAGCTCAGGACGCTGGCATACGGGAACCTGATCACCCTGACGGCCAGCAACTTCCATTATCAGGGCATCCCGGACGACGTGCTGGACATCATCTTCCGGCAGCTCTACCAGTACGAGATCGAGCAGGACAGACCCGACGTCAGGGCCGAACTGACCGAGAAGCTGGATGGATTGCAGAGGGAGAGGAAATCCCTGAGGGGGACGCTGTCGGAACTGAGGGGCCGGATGCTGGAACTCATCGTCTGGCGGGAACTGAACAAGTGCAGGAAGGAGGGCCGGACCGTCACGAATTTCGCGGGACGGCTGCGGAAGGTCACGGACGCCGGCGATGCGGACAAGATGGATGAGCTCATTGAACGGTGCGGCGGAAGCAAATTCGGCAATGTGTGGATGAACCACTACATCCAACTGCCGCACACCGCCGCCTCGGAGGTGGATGTCATCGCGGAGGGGGAGGATGACGAAAGCCGGTGGTTTCTGGTCTTCGAGGCGAAGAACAGGGATGAGCGGAATCCGCCGACGATGGACGAGGCCAAACGCTTTGCGACAAAGGTGGGGATGATCAGGGAGCGGTCGGGGCAGAGGAAGAAAAGGACGCGGTTTGTCTGCCCGGTGTATCTGAGCGCGAAAGGCTTCAAGGACGAAGTTGAGGAATGGCTCCACGGCCAAGGCATCCTCACGGCCGACATGGAAACATGGGAAGACCGAGCGTCGGATGGGGGTGGAACTTTTGTCCCCCCACTTCCTGAATGACGTCAGCCGCCGCTCCATCCTCAACCACGAAAAACACGAAAGACGATTCAATCCCCTGGCGCCGAAGCTCGCCCTTTCTCTGGGTCCGCCCAGAAGGTTGGCCGCTGTGACCCCGCGCCCTGAGTGATCAGCGGCAACCTGCAGTCAAAAATTCTTCACGCCCCCTCAGCCATCCCAACCATGCAAATCGGACGAGTTGCAATTCTGACAATCGTCAAATCCCTCGACCCCACGGGCCTCGTTTGGTCACAGATTGGAAAAGATCAGCGAAATCCGAGTGATCAGCGGTAATCAGTGGTTCAAGCTGGCACCGGAAGGGTCTTATCTGGCAGGCAGAGCCCTAAGACCTCCTCCGTTTCATTAAGATATCTTGCTGAAACCCCGGCGGTCTTTTTATCCGCTTTTTGTCAATAGTTCCGTAAATCTCATCCTGCAACAATTTGGACAGACGAACGAGGGCAGTCAGCGGGTTACGCAGTTCACCGCTCATGTTGACAAGAAGTTCGCATTTTGCCTGAGTTTCAGCTTGGGCGGCACGTTTCGCCTCTTGCAGTTCTTTTGTCCGTTCATCCACCAATTTCTCCAAATTAAAGTGATGCTGCTCCAATTCCCGTTTGTGCCTTTCCAGCAGAAGCAGGTTTCGGGCCATGCCCCTGAGTTCGATGATGTTGACCGGTTTGCGTAAAAACGCACTTGCTCCCAAATCATAGCAGATTTGCAAATCATTGTCATCACCATGCCCGGTAAGGACAATGACAGAAAACAGCTTGTCCGACGCAGGGTGAATCCTTCTCAGAAACTCAGTGCCATCCAACCCGGGCATTCTCAGATCCAGAATGACGAGAGGAGGCTTCTCCTTCTCAAAAAGTTCCAGTCCCCGCAAAGGGTCGGTTTCCGCAATGATCTCACAGTGTTCATTGCTTAACGTCTCTTCAATGCCGATAATGTTATCCTCTTCATCGTCAACCACGAGGATTTTTTGAATATCCATAATATCTCCTATCAGGTTTTAAGTTGCCGATGCGTCTTAACCCTCTGACTGTCCGCCCTGTCTCACCCAGAGCTTCTTTCCGCTGAACACCACCGCGATTTTCAGGATCCTGTGTATCCCGGCCGCCTCCAGTTCCGTGGCATATCCCCGATCCTCGATCT
>JAOZRQ010000625.1 GCA_029940115.1 Desulfobacterales bacterium | reverse complement strand
AGACTTCGGCGAGCTCTGTCGAGTCGTCGAGTCGTCGAACGCTCAGACTTCGGCGAGCTCAGACTTCGGCGAGCTCTGTCGAGCCGTCGAACGATTGGCAAATCCGAGCCGCCGCCAAAGACTCAAATGATCGTCAATCCGGCGGGAGCATTCCCATATGTTTCAATCCCTTGTTTTCCTCGATGTGCGGAACACAGCCACCACAAACAACACCGTGCTGACCCCCGCGCCCACGGAGGCTTCGGTAAAGGCCACATCCACCGCGCCCATGATGGCCCAGAGCAGGCACATCATAAAACTGTATGCGCCGAACAGGATGCTGGCCCCGAGGAGATCCTTGATGGTGATCGCGCCGATTCCGCATATGATGACAAATGTGAGGATGATGATGTCAAGCTCCCAGATCATAGTGGGTGGTTCCTTCCTTTGTCCACGGTTCAAGGCTGGCCCTGACGCCCGCGTCCACAATCGCGTGGGTCGCGGTGGGACTTGTGATAAACACAAAGACCACAATCAGGATAATCTTCAGGCTGGTCAGCATCGCATCGACGGAAAAATCATGAAGCGTATAAAGGGCCATGGCGATCATGGACATGAGAAGCCCCATGGTATCCAGCTTGCCTGCAGGATGCAGGCGTGAATAGAAATCTGGCATGCGGATGATCCCCACAGCGCCTCCGGTAAAGAAAAACAGACCGCATATTAAAAGGATGGTGACGATGATATCCATTTTTGTTGTCCCTTTCTGTTTTTTGGAACGTGAGGCGTGATTCATGAAACGTGAGGCGTGAAACGTGATTCGTGAAACGTGAGACGTGAAATGTCTCATATCACGCATCACGCCATCACGTTTCACGCCATCACGTTTCACGCATCACGCCATCACGTTTCACGCATCACGCCTCTTCGTCTCACGCCATCACGTTTCACGCATCACGCCATCACGTTTCACGCATCACGCCATCACGCCTCTTCGTCTCACGCCTCGCCTCATCATACAGGCCCTTCCTTTTCTGAAAATACCTTGAAGCGGCGAGTACGGCAATGAAGTTGAGCATGGCATATGCGAGCGCGATGTCAACAAACATATCCACCCGATCATAAATCAGCCCGATGAGGATCAGCAGGGCCGTTGTCTTGCTTCCAATGGCGTTCACCCCGATCAGACGGTCCAGAATCGTGGGGCCAAAGACCGCCCTGTACAGAGAAAGCGCCATGACAAGTGCCAAAAATATGGCAGAATATAAGAATACACTATCCATCGTATCTTCTTCCTGAAACGTGAGGCGTGAAACGTGAGGCGTTTCACGCATCACGTTTCATATTTCATCAAACACTTCCGCAATCCTTGCTTCCATGATAAACGGCAGTGACTTTCCGGATTCGATGTCAATGACATGGAATGTCACATTTCCATAGACGGAGATATATATCGTGATGGTCCCCGGTGTGAGGGTGATGGAATTGGCCAGCGTGACCAGTGACATGTCACTCTTCAGCCGGCTTTTGAACCTCATGATCCTTGGGTCAATCAGTTCCATCATTCTGGGATGAAACACAAGATACATCACATGGATGTTGGCAACAAAGACTTGGTAGAGCAACCAAGGGATGTACCTGACAAATCGGAGCCACAGCCCCGGCATCTTCCCTATTTTCGGGTAAGGCAACAGGAGGTCGGCCGAGAGAAAGGCCACCATGAGGCAGGATATGACGCCGAGGGAAATGTGAAACAGATCAAATTTCCCGGAAAGGAGCAACCAGATGCCGAACATGATGACAAAGGTGACAAAAAAGGACGTGGAAAATCGGCTTCTTCGCGAAGGGACCTTTTTTGAGTCGGCAGATTTCTGAGGATGGTTTTCTTGATTCTGTTCAGTCACTGATAATAACCTTTATATTAGCTGTAAGCTGTAATCTGTAAGCTCTAAGTTGCAAGTGGGCTTACAGCTTAGAGCTTACCGCTTTGTCACCAGTTGCTCATAATGCGTTCCCCCATGTTCTTTGCCACCTCATCTTGAAACTGATGAAAGCGGTATCCCACCACCGTGACCAAATATGACATGATTTGGTAACCCATTTTGGGATGCTTTTCAAAGAGCTTGAGGAGCATATCCTTTTCCATCCTCACAATTTTGCAATCTCGGGTGCAGTAGGCCGAAAGTCTCATTTTGTGGGGCGGCACAAAGCAGGACCAGCCCAGAATGTTGGCCACCGATTTTTGGGCGGTCACTGAGGAGACGGTGGTGTTCTCCTTATAATCCTCAGGGGAACGGCCGCTCGGAAGCTCAAAGCGCAGGTCAACTTTCCCCTCAAAGACAATCCACAGATGGGTGGCCTCATCCCCTTCCTTGAAGAGTCTCCCCCCCCGCTCATATTCTTTCATCTCGCAGTGCTGATGAATCACTGTCAGGTGTTCATCATCCAATTTTTTGAAAATGTCGAATGTTTCCAGCAAATCCAGACTGACCATTAAAAAAATCCCTCCTATGTAAATCAGGGTTAAGGGTTACGGCTTAAGGGTTACGGCTTAAGGGTTAAGGATTACGGGTTACGGCTTAAGGGTTACGGCTTAAGGCTTAAGGGTTACGGCTTAAGGGTTAAGGGTTAAGGGTTACGGCTTAAGGCTTAAGGAGTGTCCGTTTCTGTGGGCCGGTCTCCTTGATCAGGCTCGGATTTTCATCTGTGCATGTGTCGCCGGCGTCATGCTTTCTCCTATTTGAATTATGAATTGTGAAGGATGAGTCTTCTATCCATGCAAATCTCAAACTCCGGCAGGTTCTGCCCATCAAGTTTCAGTTTTCATATCCTATCCATTCATAAAATGCAAATAAAATATTGGCTTTTTTCGTTTTTCATAATAAGCTGATCAAATATTCAGTTTGGATTCCAAATCCGAACCCAAAAGAGACAACCAATGAAAAGAATCAAAGACCTACCCGAATTTAACCGTCCCCGTGAAAAGCTGAGGGAGAGAGGGGAGCAGGCATTGTCAGATGTTGAGCTGATCGCTGTCATCTTGGGCAGCGGCAACAAGGGGCAGGACGTGATGTCCCTTTCCGCAAAGGTGGCCCGGCTGCTTGCCAAGCACAAAGGCAACATCTCACTAAAGATGCTGACAGGCATGGAGGGGATCGGTCTCGCAAAGGCGGCCCAGATCCTGGCGAGCTTTGAGCTGGCAAGACGCTACATCATCACCGAGTCGGTCAGGGTTTCGCAGGCCAGCGAGGTGGTTCCCCTGCTCAAGGACATCGCAGAGAAACAGCAGGAATACTTTGTCTGCATCTCTCTCAACGGCGCCAATGAGGTGATGGAGAAACGGGTGGTGACGGTGGGGCTTCTGAACAAGACCCAGGTCCATCCGAGGGAAGTCTTTGCCGATGCGATCACCGACCGGGCCGCGTCTGTGATCTTATCCCATAATCACCCCTCAGGTGAACTGAAGCCGAGCGACAGCGACCTTAAAATCCACAAACAGTTGTCAGACGCGGGGAAGATTCTCGGGATCGGCGTTCTGGACCATATCATTGTATCCAAGAAGGGATATTACAGCTTTCAGGAACATGGCCTGATCTACTGAAGGATGAAGTTCGAAGGATGAAGTTCGAAGGATGAAGGATGAAGTTCGAAGGATGAAGGATGAAGTTCGAAGGATGAAGGATGAAGTTCGAAGGATGAAGGATGAAGTTCGAAGGATGAAGGATGAAGTTCGAAGGATGAAGGATGAAGTT
>JAOZRQ010000624.1 GCA_029940115.1 Desulfobacterales bacterium | reverse complement strand
AGCTTTGCACTCCGGACAGTCGCTGGCCGGTTCGGATTGCCAAACCCGAACCATTTCGGAGTGCAAAGCTCGCTTTGTGCGAGCCTTCCCAATCATCCTTCCCTTGACACACAAAGCAAGCTTTGCACTCCGGACAGTCGTTGGCCCCCTGCCCGGTTCGGATTGCCAAACCCGAACCATTCCGGAGTGCAAAGCTCGCTTTGTGCGAGCCTTCCCAATTTCGGGAAAAACTGCGGGAATATTTTACGTGCCTCCGCCCCACGGGAGCCGACCTCGGACTGCAAATCCCCGCTCGTGGGAAAGTTGCGGAAATATTTTACATTTTCGGGCGGAAACCGCCCATGAACGCCGAAATATTTTACGCGGCTGAAGGTCATCTTCGCGTCGAGCGCTCTTCGCGTCGAGCGATTATGGGAGCTCGACCGATTGTCCCGTAGGGACTTGTGAAAATAGCCCGGCAATTCATTGCCGGGGTCGAACATTCATAATTTTATCCTGTCCCGCAGGGACAACTGAAATTTGGCAATCCTTCCAAACCAAACAAAGCTCCAGTCATCCATGAAAAAAACATGTAAAATATTTCGGAGTCAATAACACATAAATGAAGGATGCCTGATTTTCTCTGAATAGGCTGGTTTTTTCCCTTGACCTTATGATCTTTCTTATATTATACTCAACTGATATTTGGAGGATGCCAAAAAAATAAAAAAAGGCATCCTTCATCCATCGGGTTACCGTTTTTGACATCAAAAAGTTTGTAGTTCCGCCTCTCGGCTGTGCGGCATGGAACTACAAACTTTCTCCATCTGGACAGGTGATGCCAAAAAAAAACGCTTTTTCTTGACATAAGTCAATGTGCAACGTCTCTGAATGGCATAATAAACAGATGCAAGAATTGAGAGAAAGCAGGAACAACAACAATAACTAAGGAGGAATTGAAACATGTTTTGTTTTCAATGTGAACAGACGGCAAAAGGGGAAGGCTGCACAAAAATCGGTGTCTGTGGGAAAAAACCGGAGGTCGCGGCATTGCAGGATCTGCTGATTCATGCGATCAAGGGGCTTTCCCTGTATGCGGCTGAGGGCCGCAAAAACGGAATAATGGATGACCGGGTAAACCGGTTCACCTGTGAGGCAATATTTTCCACCCTGACCAATGTGGATTTCGATCCGGACCGGTTTGTCACGCTGATCAATGAATGCGTGAAATTGCGGGATGATCTTAAAGAAAAGGTCCAGGCCGCGGGCGGAAAGGCCGACTTTCCCGAAGGGCCTGCCACATTCACGCCCGGAGCCACTGTGACCGAGTTGGTGGCCCAAGGCGAGCAGGTGGGGGTGAAATCCGATCCTGACGAGGGAACGGACACGCATTCGCTCAGGAATCTCCTGATCTACAGCCTCAAAGGGGTCGCCGCTTATGCGGATCACGCGGCAATTCTGGGGCAGACCGATGACAAGGTCTTTGCGTTCATCCATGAGGCAATGGCCGCCACGACGGACATGAATCTGAGTGTGGATGAGCATATCGGTCTGGTGATGAGATGCGGGGAGGTGAACCTGCGTGCCATGGAACTTCTGGACGCGGCCAACACAGGGGCCTACGGTCATCCGGTTCCCACGCAAGTTCCCCTAGGTGCGAAAAAGGGGAAGGCCATCCTTGTCTCCGGACACGACCTCAAGGATCTGGAGGAGATTCTGAAGCAGAGCCAAGGTAAAGGGATCCATGTTTACACCCACGGCGAGATGCTCCCGTGTCACGGGTATCCGGAACTGAAAAAGTACGATCACTTTTACGGGCATTACGGGACCGCGTGGCAGAATCAGGCCAAGGAATTTGATGCCTTCCCAGGGGCCATTCTGATGACCACGAACTGCATTCAGAAACCGAGGGATTCCTATCATGAGAACATCTTCACCACCGGACTGGTGGGCTGGCCCGGAGTCACGCACATCGCAGACAAAGACTTTGCCCCGGTGATCGAAAAGGCCTTGGCGCTTCCCGGATTTGCAGAGGATGCCGAGGGAAAGACGGTGATGGTCGGTTTCGGCCACAATGCGGTCATGGGCGTGGCCGGCAAGATAATTGAGGCGGTGAAGGCCAAGGCCATCCGCCATTTCTTCCTTGTTGCCGGATGCGACGGTGCGAAACCGGGCCGGAATTATTACACCGAGTTTGTGGAGAAGGTTCCGGAAGATTGCGTGGTGATGACCCTGGCCTGCGGAAAGTTCCGCTTCTTTGACAAGGATCTCGGAGATATCGGCGGCATTCCAAGGCTTCTGGATATCGGCCAGTGCAATGACGCGTATTCCGCGATTCAGATTGCCGTGGCATTGGCCAATGCGTTTGAGTGCGGGGTGAACGATTTGCCGCTCTCCATGATCATTTCATGGTATGAGCAGAAAGCATGCGCGATCCTGCTGACCCTGCTTCACCTTGGCATCAAGGACATCCGCTTGGGGCCAACCCTTCCCGCGTTTGTCTCACCGAATGTGCTCAACGTGCTGGTGGAGAAATTCAACATCATGCCAATCAGCACACCCGAGGAAGATCTGAACGCGATACTGGGGTAAGCGGCGAGCGGCGATGGTACCCTCATAACCGGAAGCTATAAGACCTACGAGGTTTTTGAAACCTCGTAGGTCTTTGAAGCAAAAACTTTTGATCAGGTACTTAGCCCATTGCCCCCGTCCAGAAACGGAGACCTATGAAAAAAGTTTTTTATTTGGATTCAGGGGAGACCATTGAATTAGGCGATTCGGATTTCCGATTCGCGTCCGAGGTGAGGCAGCGTTCCGGTACGGATTTGAATACCTGCTACCACTGCTGGTGTTGCGCCGGGGGATGCCCGTTTGCCGATGCAATGGATTATACGCCGAATGGGGTCATACGGCTCGTGCAGCTCGGATTGAAGAAAAAAGCCCTGGAATGCTCGACCATATGGCTCTGTGTCGGATGTCACACCTGCTCCACCGTATGTCCGATGGGCATAGACATGTCCGCGATCATGGACACCCTGCGGCAGATGGCGCTGGAAGAGGGCGCTTCCGTCGCGGAACCGGATATCCTCAACTTTCACAAGGAGGTGCTAAATTCCATCGAACATTACGGAAGGACCCACAAGCTGGAGATCATGCTCCGCTACAAGATCCGCACACGGGATTGGTTCTCGGACATGGATGTCGGCATAAAGATGCTCGCTAAACGGAAACTCGATCTGATGCCTTCCAAAGTGAATGACATTGAAGAAATCAGGAAGATTTTTCTGTGAGGCGTGAAACGTGAAACGTGACTGGTTCTAACGGTTTTTGTGGTTTCCGATACAGGCTGAAAATTGTGATCCGCAGATGAACGCGGATGAACGCGGACGGCCTGTGCCGGGGCTCATCCGCGTCCATCCGCGGTTTGTGGGGGTTGTCCCTCCCGTCCCAAGGCAGGCTGTCCCCAGGCTGGCATTCAGGATCGTGACTGTCTGAAATCACATGCAACCACAAAATCCGTTAGAACCAGAAACATGAAATATCACGCATCACAAGTCACGCATCACGCATCACGAGTCACGCATCACGAGTCACGCATCACGAGTCACAGATCACGAGTCACGCATCACGAGTCACGCATCACGGGTCACGCATCACGGGTCACGCATCACGAGTCACGCATCACGAGTCACGCATCACGAGTCACAGATCACGAGTCACGCATCACGAGTCACGCATCACGGGTCACGCATCACGGGTCACG
>JAOZRQ010000137.1 GCA_029940115.1 Desulfobacterales bacterium | reverse complement strand
GCCAAACTTGCAGTTTGGCAGAGTCCCATCTGCAGTTTGGCAGAGTCCCCCGGTTTCCGGGAACAGCCAAACTGCAAGTTTGGCACTCCGATCCGCGTGAGGCGATCATCTGGAGTGCCAAGCTTGCAGTTTGGCAGAGTCCCCCGGTTTCCGGGAATAGCCAAACTGCAAGTTTGGCACTCCGAATCGCAACCTATATCAAAGGCATGAGATCATAATGAAGCTACTGACGACCATATTCATCTGCATCTGTCTCCTTTCAGATATGTCATGGGCAGGCGATCATATGACGGCCACTCTGGAAGCCAGCCTGAAAAGAGCTGGCGACAGGGAAAAAATCAAGATTTTGAATGAATTGGCAAGGGCCCACTGGAAAACGTCCCAGAAGAAAAGCATCTTTTATGGGAAACAGGCGTTGAAATTGGCTGAGGCCTCAGACGACAAAGCGGAAAAGGCGAACGCGTTGATCAATCTTGGGGTGGCGCATAAAAAACTGAGCGATTATGACGAGGCCCTGTCATATTATCTGGGCGCCTTGAAACTACGCGAAGACATTGGAGACAAGAAAGGGGTTGCCGATTCCCTGCATCACATCGGCGTCATCTATGATTATCTGAAAAAATACGACGATGCGTTGGTGTATCTTCATGATGCCTTGGACATACGGGAGGAAATCGGGGACAAAAAAGGCACGGCCCATTCCTTTCACAACATGGGCGTCATTTATCACCAGATGGGGCGTTATGTGAGAGCCTTGGAATATTATCAGGAGGCCCTGAAAATACGGCAGGAGATCGGAGACAAAAAAGGGATTGCCGGCACCATGAACAATATTGGCATCGCGTATAAGGACATCATCAATTACCCCAAATCCCTGGAATATTATCTGGACGCCCTGAGAAGGTTCGATGGTTTCGGGGACAAATATGAGGTGGCCAACATTTCAAACAATATTGGACAGCTCTTTCTGCATATGCAGGATTATGACAACGCATTCTCATATCTTGAAAAGGGCTTGAAATTGGCTCAGGAGATTGAGGCAAAGGAGCTGGTCAGAGAGAACCATATGTTCCGGTCCGACGTGTATGCTGAAAAAGGGGATTATCAGAAGGCCCTGGAATGTTATCGGCTCTCTTCGCAAGTGAGGGATCAGATTTTCACTGAGGAGAGCGGCAAGAAGATTGCTGACATGCAGACAAAATATGAGACTGAAAAAAAGGAAAAAGAGATTGAGCTGTTGAAAAAGGACAACCACATCAGTCAGTTGGAACTCGGCAAGCAGAGACTGCTGAAAAACTCCCTGCTTGCAGGATTCTGCTTTGTCCTGCTTCTCGCGTTTGTGATGTACAACCGATATCGGTTAAAAAAGAAGGCCCACGCGGAGCTTGAGGCCGCCCATCGCATCATCAAGGAGGAAAAGGAAAAATCGGACAAATTGCTCTTAAATATTTTGCCACTCCGGGTGGCAAACAATTTAAAGGAGAAAGGACGTGCGGACCCTGAGTCTTACGATAATGTCACGGTTTACTTTTCAGACATTGTGGGATTCACCAAGCTATCCACCAAGTTGGATCCCATATTCCTGATTGACGAATTGAATGATATTTTCACCGCGTTTGACAATATCATTGAGAGGAATCTGTGTGAGCGCATCAAGACCATCGGAGATGCATACCTCTGTGTAAGCGGGATGCCGGAGGAGAATCCGAATCACGCGGAGAACATTGTGAGATCGGCAATCGAAATCATCCGGTATCTGAAAGATCGGAGTCAGCATTCCGATATTCAATGGGAGATCAGGATCGGCATTCACAGCGGAAAAGTGGTGGGCGGGGTGGTGGGTGTCAAAAAATATATCTACGATGTGTTTGGCGACACCATCAACACCGCGTCTCGAATGGAATCGAATTCCAAACCGATGCGGATCAATGTTTCTGAAATAACCTATCAGATTGTCAAAGACAAATTCCGGTTCATCGAAAGAGAGTCCATCTCCGTGAAAGGCAAGGGGATGATGAAGATGTATTTTGTTGAAGGATGAAATTTGAAGGATGAAATTTGAAGGATGAAGGATGAAATTTGAAGGATGAAGGGTGAGGGATGAAGGATGAAGGTCATGACCTCACGCCTCACGCCTCACGTCTCACGTCTCACGCCTCACGCCTCACGCCTCACGCCTCACTCCCCCTCCGATCAGAATCTCCAGATCCGTCACAAATCCCTTCATCTGCTCGGCTTGGGCATTCATCTCCTCTGAGACCGAAGCCGATTCCTCGGAATTGGCCGCGTTCCGTTGGGCGATCTTCTCGATCTCCTCGACCGCGTGGCTGATATGCCCGATCTTTACAGCTTGATCATCGGAACCCGCGGCAATTTTCTCCAGCAGTCTGCCCACTCTGGCCGCGTTTTCAACCACCTCGGAGAAGGATTCGCCAGTGATGGTGACCATCGCCGCCCCCTCTTCGATCCTTTTCAGGGTTCCCTCAATGAGGGTCGCGGTATGCCTTGCCGCGTCCGCGGCTCTCATGGCCAGATTCCTCACCTCCTCAGCGACCACCGCGAATCCAGCCCCGGCATCGCCGGCTCGAGCCGCCTCGATGGCCGCGTTCAGCGCGAGGAGATTGGTCTGGAACGCGATCTCATCTATCGCCTTGATGATTTTCGAGGTTTTTTTGCTTGATTCAGAAATCACTTGCATTGAACGGGTCAGTTCCTCCATTGACATGTATGCCCGCTCAATCAGCCGGTTTGTCTCCCTTTCCAACTGGTCCGCCTGATTCGCATTCTCCGCGTTCTCCTTGGACATTGAGGAGATTTCCTCAAGGGATGAGGCGGTCTCCTCCGAGGCCGCGGCCTGCTCGGATGACCCGTCGGCCAATGAGTGGCTGGTCAAAGATACCTGATTCGATATGGACAAGACCTGTTTATAGCTTTCGGTGAGGCCGTGGATCATCTTCTTCAGGGGTCGGATCAGTTTCCAGGTAAAATACATGATAAGTCCCAATACCCCCAAGATCACGATTGACAGGAGAAGGATGATATGCCCCCCGGATTCCATATGGCTTCCGATATCTTCCCGAACATTGACGGCCATCCGTGCCATCTCCGCATTCATCTCCTTTAAGACAGACATCACCTGTTCTTTGGCGTCATTCACTGTTTTGAGCTGTTTCTTGAATTCCGCACTGGCCTGCTGAAACCGGACAACGGTATCCTTATATGTTGTGAGAATATCTGTGAGTTGTTTTCCCTGATCGGAAATTTCCGTGTCCGCGCTCATCAGAATTTGGAGTTCCAGAACAAAGTAATCGAGAGCCGTGATGACCGGATGCGCCACGTTCTCTTTTTTCCCGGTTTCAGACGCTTTGGATTCGACATTTCCCCGTCTCAGGTTCGTGACTTGGGACGAAATTCGGAAGAAGGTCTCCCGATATCGGGTGGCCATGGCCTGAAGTTGTTCCAGATGGCTCATGACAGGCGTATTCTCCTCCTGCATCTCCATGTTCTCGGCAATAATGTCTTGGAGCACTTCAAGACGATAGATGAAATCATTTTCAATTGTTCCGAATTCATGGGAAATCTTGTTGATCCGCTCATATTGCTCATGAAGTTCCATGAGTTTCGGAACAAATTCCTGAAGCGAGGCCGTCAATTGTGCATTGTCGCTCTGGGACGTGAGCATGGTGATGGTCTGTTCAAAATGGCTTAGTCTCTCCTTCAGATATTCTTCCTGGCCATGGAACATGCCCATCAGCAGATCCGCGAAAACATCGGTGAGTCTGCCTCCCAGGTCGGTGTTCTTTGTCACCTGATTCACGTTTCTGCTGACAACTGTCGTGACCAGGTTTCCGATCTTTTCAGATGAAAAAAAGACAATGCCGAGGATCCCGGCAAGCACAAAAACGGCCGCCAGATTGATCACAAAGAGTTTTGTTGTCATCTTCCATTTTGATAGGTACAGGTTCATCTTCCTTCCTTCATAGAGACTTCAATGGCAGGGATGAAGTCGGTGGTTCCTTCCAACTTTACGCCATCTTCGGTATCCCGAAAGGGGCCTAATCTGCCTTTTACGGAGATACGTTCTTTGGTGATTGTATGTTTGTCTTAACCCTTAACCCTTAACCCTTAAGCCTTAACCCTTAAGCCTTACCCCTTAACCCTTAACCCTTTAACCCTTTCCCATCATCTCTTCCGAAACGACCCGAATGCCATTCTCCATCAGGAGTTGAGCAGTTTTACCGGAACCAGGCCGCAATCTGCCCGAAAACGTGCCGTCATAGATCATCCCGCACCCGCAGGACGGGGACAGAGACTTGAGAACGGCTTCTGTCGCACAGGCCATTTTCGCGAGTTTCAGGGTTTCCCTCGCACCTTTCTCAAACGCTTCGGTCACATCTTCTCCGCTCAAGGAGAAGATGTGGTCTCCCACAATCTCAGCCCGATCCCGGGGGGTGGGCAGTCCGCCCATCTGTTCTGGGCAGACTGGGAGCCACCATTTATCTTGGATATATCGAATCACTTTTTCATCGGCTTTGCTCATCCCGTCATAACGGCACACCATGCCGATGAGACACGCGCTGACGAGGATCATCTGACACCTCCCAAGTACTTTTTTTCGGGATTTCCCGCCATGGGCAACCAACCTGTCATTCCGGGCAGGCTGAAAAAAAGGGACTTTTTTTCAGCCTGACCCGGAATCCACTGACACCTGAAAATTTCTGGCCGGTACTTAATCAAGTTCGCAGTTCCGTCCGACTTGCCAAGTTTGTAGTTCCGCCTTCAGGCGGTGTTGCGGCCGCCTGAAGGCGGAACTACGAACTCCTGTTTTCCCGCCGACAACGGTTCGCAAGGCATCCACAAACCCCTTCATCTGACTGGCCTGGACATCCATCTCGGACGAGGCTGCGGCCGATTCCTCGGCATTGGCCGCGTTCTGCTGGGTGATCTTCTCAATCTCCCCCACTGCATGGCTGATATGTGATATCTTCGCGGACTGGTCATCGGAGGCCGTAGCGATCTTCTCCAGCAGTTTGCCCACTCTGGCCGCGTTTTCGACCACCTCGGAGAAGGATTCGCCGGTGAGGATGACAATGGCTGCCCCCCCTTCGATCCTTTTCATGATCCCCTCAATGAGGGTCGCGGTATGCCTTGCCGCTTCCGTGGCTTTCATGGCGAGACGCCTCACCTCCTCCGCGACCACCGCGAATCCGGCACCGGACTCGCCGGCCCGGGCCGCCTCGATGGCCGCGTTCAGCGCGAGGAGATTCGTCTGGAACGCGATCTCGTCTATCGTCCGAATGATTTTCGAGGTCGCCTTGCTCGATTCCGATATATCCCTCATGGAACGGATGAGCTGATCCATGGATCCGTCGGCCCTCTCAATGAGGCGGTTCGTCTCCTTCTCCAACTGATCCGCATGGTTCGCATTCTCCGCGTTCTCCCGGGCCATGGCGGAGATTTCTTCAAGGGAGGAGGATGTCTCCTCTGTGGACGCGGCCTGATCGGAGGATCCTTCGGACAATGCGCGGCTGACTGATGACACCTGTCCGGAAGCGGACAAGACGGTTTTGTGGGTCTGGGTCAGTCCTTCAATAATTTCTTTCAGGGGGCGGACCATTTTGAAAACTGCGTAAGTGATGAAGAGCAGGACTGCGAAAATTCCTGCTGACAGGAGGAGGAGAACTTTTTCTGAGAATCGCATTTTGGACCGGATCCGCTCCTGAATACCCAATGTATTCTGGGCGATCCGGGCATCTGTCGCATGCATCGCGGAGAGTGTTTGTTTTTGTGAGGCCTTTGTCTGATTCAGTTGCGCCTGAAATTTGATCAGATGGTTCTGATAATCGGCAATCACCTCCTTATAGCGTCCAAGTGTCTGTACGAACCTCTTGCCGAAAGCGGCCACATCCGGCTCGGAGTCTGTTATAGGCCGGCATCTCACCTCAAGCTCGTTGAGCAATGAGAACATCTTGTCCTCCTTTTTCGCAGTTGCCGCGTGGATATGATCCTGAGTGAATTGATCAATGAGCATGCTGATGCGAAGCAGTTTCTCCCAGTACCAAGGGGTATCCAGCGCCAGCTTCTCCAAACCAGAGATATCTCTCCCTTCCATCATCACCATGACCGTTGTTTTGGCGATCAGATCATTCAACTCGCTCATGCCGATATCGAGTTCCTTTTCAAGGGATTTCATCTCCTTGAAGATATCGCTGACAGAGAGGGCCTGTCCGATAAGGGATCGGAGGTTCTGAATGAAATCCTGAAGGGATTCTTTCATGAGCGTGTTTGTCTCTTGGGTAGGCAACGATTCAGCGGCCTTGAGAAGATGCTCCCCATGAAGCCTCAAAAAACCATCCTGCTCAAGAAAATTCATGGTGAGATGAGATGTGTCTGAAAATATGCTGCTCAGTTTTCTTCCGGTATCCGCGTTGTGAATGATCTGCCTCACATCCTCATTCACAATCGTTGTCATAAACTCTTCGATACTGTTGAATGCGACGAAAACAGCGGTGACGACACTGCCGAATATGAGGAAGATGGCCAAGTTGACCACAAGCAACTTTGTGGCGATGTGCCATCGGGAGAAGAATAATTTCTTCATTATGCCTTCCTTTTTCTGGGTTCATGGTGCTTCAGCAAATTCCTGCACCCATAATCTCAAGATACTCGTTAAAACTGCTCTCCTTCGGGATGACCGCCAAATCCCTTGTATCCCCCCTTTGTCCCCTCTTTCAACCGCGTTCTCAAACGCCTTCAGCTTCTCAGAGAGCCAATCCGATATTTCAGGAATGTCATTTTCCGTCCCAAGGGTCCATTCGATGATTTTCTCAATTTCATGGCCATAAGGTCTGCCGTCCAAGGAGATGTTCGAGGCTTTGACCCCTTGGCCTTCCATGCCCGTGCTAGACCTCCGAGGTCTCTGAGACCTCGGAGGTCTTCGGGACACATCTTATTTCTTCAGAAACTCCAGCGTGAACACCTCGGTTGCAGGAATCTTCTTTTCAATCTGCCCGAATTTGTGTAGCGTGTCAATTCCCTTGGACCAGGTCCGCTCCTCCATGAAGCCGATGAGACTTTCCCCGATGCCCATGGTAGCGAGATATTTGAATACTTTCAGGGATTCGGTCTGATGCGGAACCGTTCCTTGGGAATAATATTTTTCGACGATAAGTTGTGCTGTCGCCGCCATATCCTGAAATGACGCCCTCCATCCCCGCAATGTCACATCCACGAATCGCTTGGTTAGATCGGGTTGCTTGGCGATCATCGTCTCCGTCATAAAACAGATCCCCGAGTAGAAATCATATCCGTACTTGAATCCAGGGATGACATTGACCTCATGCCCCAGCTTCCTCATGACCAGCGGCTCATTGTTCATAAATGCGACAAAAACATCAATCTTGTCATTAATAAGCGGCTGGATATCCCATCCCACTTTGATAGGGATGATGTCTTTATATTCGAGTCCCTGATTCCTCATCATAATTCTGATCATCACCTCCGCTTCCGGATTGTTCACGCCGATCTTCTTTCCGACGAGCTGTTTGACGGTCTCGATTCCCTGTCCTTTCTTGCTCATCAGGCAGGACGGCGATTTTTGGAACGCAGTCAAGACCGCTTTGACTCCTGATCCCTTTGTTCTGGATGCCACCAATCTGGAGGCATCTGCCACACCGACCTGCGCCTTTCCGGAAAGGACTTCATCAATCGGCGACACGCCCTGTTCCCATCCCTTGACGGTCAGATCAATCCCCGCCTCCTCATACCATCCCCGCTCCTTGGCGAGCAGGACGCCTGCGAACTGCACATTTGTCACCCAGTTCAAGCGGATCGTCAAGTTCTGAAGCGGCTCTTTGGCAAGCCCGTGTCCCGTGTACATAGCCGCTATGGCCAGACACACCATCGCCTTGACACATACCTTTCTCATCACTTCCTCCTTTCTCTGTTTCTGATTCTAACGGATTTTGTGGTTGCGTGTGATTTCAGACAGTCACGATCCTGAAGACCGGACAGGCCGTCTGCGTTCACCTGCGGATCACAATTTTCAGCCCGTGTCGGAAACCACAAAAACCGTTAGAACCAGCTCTGTTTCAGTCTTCCCAGACTCAAGAAGACTCCCGAAATCAATGCTTTGTATGGCACTTTGCACTCCTTCCGGCACACGCAAAGCAAGCTTTGCACTCCTCCTGCGCCTTACAACTTGAACCGCTTCACAATCTCCGAAAGGGCCTCGGCCATCTGGGAGAGATTCTCTGAGGAGCGGTTGGTCTGCTCGGCAACGGTTGCGGTCTCCTTTGAGGTGTTGCTGATATTCCGGATGTTCTCCGCTATATCCTGCACCCCTTGAGCCGCTTCGCTGCCGGACCGGGCAACGGCTTTGACCCCTTTTTCCAGCTCATTGACATGGAAGGCCACCTCCTTTGCGGTCTCAGAGGTCTCAGCCGTTGCGGACGCGATATCCGAGACCAGCCGGGCCGATTCATTCGCATTTTCTGAGACAGTTTGGACAGCAGCGGCATTGCCGGCCACCGACGATGAAATTTCGTTGGCAACGGCCGCCTGCTCCTCGACGGAGGCCGCGATGGACTCATTGATTCCGGAGATTTCATTGATGATCTCACTGATCTCCTTGATCGCGGCCACTGCGTCGGCAATGCTCGCCTGAATATGGTCAATCTGCACCGAGATATCATCAGCCGCGCCTGCGGACTCTCTGGCCAGTTCCTTCACCTCGGCCGCGACCACCGCAAATCCTCTGCCGGCCTCTCCTGCTCCGGCGGCCTCAATGGCCGCGTTCAGGGCCAGCATGTTGGTCTGATCCGCGATATCCTTGATCAGGCTCAGGAACCTTCCGATCTGTTTGGACGCGGAAACCAAGGCATCCATCTTTGCGTTGATCTCTTCTGCCCGCTGATCCGCATGCCGAGACACACGGCTCGCCTGGCCAGTCCGTTCCGCGACCTCATCCAATGAGACGGTCATCTCCTCCACAGACGAGGCGATTTCCTGAATCATGGAAGATATCTCATCACCCGAGCAGGCCATGCCTTTCACATTCCCCGAGGTTTTTCGGGAAAAATCGGCAATCTTGTCAAACGTGGAAGATATCTGGTCCGTCATGGCGGAAATTCTGCTGACCGAGGAACTCGCCTGTTCGATGGCGGACGCGACGCCGTCCACATTGCCTGTCACCTGTCCGGATGACGCGGCCGCCATCTCGGTCCGGCTTTCGCTCTCCCTTGCGGATGCGGCCATTTTCATGGAAAGCGAGGCGAGATCCCCGGATGCCTCGGTCAGATGAGTCGTAATCCCCGCGATATTCCCGATCATTTCCCGGAGATTTCCGACAAAGAGATTAAACCATCGGGCCAGTTCTCCGATCTCGTCATTCCGGTCAATCCGGATCGCTTTTGTCAAGTCTCCCTCACCTTCGGCAATATCCCGGAGCATGTCAATGAGATTCCGGATGGGGCGGACAATCCTGAACACGGAATAGGTGATGAGCAGAAGCAGCAGGGCAATGCCGCCTGACAGAAGTATGATGAAATTTTGGGAAAGGTGCATTCTGGTCTCAATGCTCTCCTGGATCTGTTCTGTTTTCTGAATCACCTGTGCGTCCCTCTTTTCCATCATTGCCAGAATTCGGTTTTGAGACGCGTCTGTTTCAGTGAGCCGCTCCTGAAATGTCGTCAGTTCCCTCTGATACACGGCAATACGCGCCTTATATCTCTGGACAGTTGAGATATGCTTTTCCCCGAACGCGGCGATGTCCGGTTCGGGTGCGGTCATGGGACCGAGTCTTGCTTCAAGGCCGTTCAGCAGGGAAAATATCCGTTCTGTTCGTTGCTCATGCGTTTCGCCTTCTGCAAGTGTGTGAAGATGCTGGCCCGTCAATCGCTCAATGAGAATGCTGACCTGAAGGAGCATTCCCTGATACCAGGGGATCTCAAGACTCAGCCGTTCCAGTTCGGAGACATCCCGGCCCTCCATCATCGCAAGCACCAAGTCTTTTTCGATCACTTCCCTCGACATGTCCATGTCATTGCCGAGGCTGTGATCCAGAGATTTCAATTCCTGAAACAATCCCCTGATCATCGCGCCCTGTTCAAGAAGAGACTTCAGGTTGCGGATGAACTCATCCAAAGATTCTCCCAACCGGATGTCGGTGTTTCGGGCACCAAGAGATTCCGCCCTTCTGACAAGTGGTTCCCCTTCGGTTTCCAGCAGACCTTCATGTTCAAGAAATCTGCCGACAAGATGGGATGTATCCGCGAACACCTTGCTGAGTTCTCTGCCCGTGTCCGCATTCTCAATGATCTGGCTGATGTCTCTGTTGACAAGCGTTGTCATAAACGCTTCAATCTGGTCAAATGAGAGAAAGACAACTGCGCTGACTCCTCCGAATATCAGAAAAATCAGCAGATTCATCGCGAGCAGTTTCGTAATGATGCGCCAATGAGAGAGTCGTTTCATGGTTTGTTTCCCTTAAAATGCAAAACAACGGTGGAAAGAAACCCGGCTTTTTCCTGAATGAGCCGGTTCCTCCTTTCCTCTGTCAAAAAAAGCCGGGTTTCTTTGCCATTTCCCTCGCTCTGTCGGGAAAGAAACCCGGCTTTTTCCTGAATGAGCCGGTTCCTCCTTTCCTCTGTCAAAAAAAGCCGGGTTTCTTTGCCATTTCCCTCGCTCTGTCGGGAAAGAAACCCGGCTTTTTCCTGAATGAGCCGGTTCCTCCTTTCCCCTGCCAAAAAAAAGCCGGGTTTTGCCATTTGCGATGCAATGCAACCGAATTTCCGTCGCTCTATTTTCCGAAATAGATCGCTTTCAGGAACGCCGGCGTAAATATGTCCGTTTCATGCACTCTCTTTTCAATCTGCTTATGATTATACAGGATGTCAATTCCCTTTGTCCAGTATTCCGCTTCCATCCACCCAAAAAATTTTCTCCCTTCTCCGAGCTTGGCCAAGGTCTGAAATATTTTCAGTTCGTTCAACTGCTGTTGAATCGATCCTTTGGCGTAATATTTCTCCACAACAAGCCGGGTGACTCCTTCCGGGTCTTTGTCAGCCGCTTCCCATCCTCGCAATGTCACTTCCAGAAATTTCCGAATAAGCTCCGCTTGGTTCTGAAGGGTCTTATCTGTGGCAAAGAACACCGCGCTGTAAAAGTCGTATCCATGCTTGAATGCGGGAATATACGAGACATCATACCCCTTCTCCTTCATGATGAACGGTTCCGCGTTCATGTAGCCCGCATACACATCTATCGCATCATTGAAGAGGAGCGGCATGTCGCCCCATCCGATGTTGACAGGGGTGACATCATCATAAGTCAGGCCCGCGCTCCCGAGAACGATCTTGGTCATCAATATGTCCCCCGAGCTTTTGACCCCGATTCGCTTTCCTTTCAGATGTTCAGGGGTTTCCAGCTTCCGATCCCGCTTGCTGATCAGGCAATACGGAGATTTCTGGAACTGGGTGGCAAATGCCCTGATGTTCATCCCCTCTGCCTTGGCACTGATGATCCGGGCCCCTTCGTTCACACCGATCTGGGCGTTTCTGCGGGTCACTTCGTCAAATATGGATATCCCCTTTTTCCATTCTTTGAGGGTCAGATCAATTCCCGCGTCTTTGTACCATCCCCTCTCTTTGGCCAGCAGAATTCCGGCAAACTCGACATTTGCCACCCAGTTCAGTTGAATCGTCATGGGTTGAGGCGGCTCTTTGGCAAGCCCATGGCCGGCGGACAGGGCCGCAACCATTAGACAAGCGATCACCTTGACACATACTCTTTTCATCACATCCTCCTCCCTTCTCTGGTTTGGACTTCCGGAGCCTGCAATTCGATGATCAAGTTTTTCGACCCAATTTGGGCAAAAATCCTGCATCCCCGCGAAGGCAGGAATCCATTTTTGCGGATGGCAGACAGTGGATTCCTGCTTTCGCAGGAATGACAGAGATTGAGTGCAAGGCTTCGGAAGTCCTGCTGAAATTACTTTTTCCCCAAATAAATCTCCTCAAGTTTCGCACCCAAATTTTTGAGTGAATACAGATGGTCAAGTCAGTTTCTGGTCCGTCTGACTCAATCTTTGGTCATGATGGGGTGCAAGTGCCTGATCTCACATTGCCCAAAAAGTGGGTTTTCGAGGTCGACCATCTCCTGAAACCCTTGGAAGATGGGCTCACATAGGGGTGCGAAACTTGAGAATCTCCTTCAGGAAGTCCGAGGTGAACACATCCGTTGCCGGGATTTTCTTCTCAATCTGCCCGAATTTGTGCAGGATGTCAATTCCCTTGGCCCAGTATTTCTCTTTCATCCATCCGGGATATTTCCTTCCCTCTCCAAGCTTCGAGAGCATCTGGAACATTTTCAACGATTCTGCCTGTTGCCGCGCCGATCCCTGAGGATAATACTTTTCCACGACTAACCCGGCAGTCCCGACCGGATCTTTGAATGCCGATTTCCACCCCCGCAATGTCACCGCCAGAAAATCCCGAATACGTTTCAAATGCGCCTTGATCATCGTTTCTGAGGCAAAACAGACACCGGAATGAAAATCATAGCCGTGTTTGAACGCAGGAATATATGCGACCTCATATCCGAGTTCTCTCATGTTCAATGGATCATTGTTCATAAACGCCGCGTACACATCAATCTCATCATTAATGAGGGGCCCGAGTTCCCAGCCTGTCTGAACCGGTGTGATATCCTCGAATCCGAGTCCTTGGCTTGCCAGCACAACTTTTGTCATGACAGCCGACTCTGGGGAATTGATTCCGATTTTCTTCCCCTTGAGTTGTTCAGGGGACGCCACGCCGATAGACTTTTTGCTCATCAGACAGAATGGTGTTCTCTGAAACTGTGCGGCAATGGCTTTGACGGGGCTTCCCTTCGCTCTGGCCTTTATCAGCGCATCCCCCTCGGCCACGCCGATCTGCGCCCTGCCGGCAACCACCTCGTCAGTTGACGAGACACCCTCCTCCCAGCCTTTGATGGTCAGATCAATCCCCGCGTCTCTGTACCATCCTCGCTCCTTGGCAAGCAGAATTCCGGCAAACTGGACATTCGGAACCCAGTTCAGTTGAACGGTCATGGGCGTCATGGGCTGAAGCGGCTCTTTGGCAAGCCCCTGGCCTGCGGACAGCGCCGCCATGGTTAGACAGACCATCACCTGAATTGATACTTTTTTCATCAGAAAACCTCCTTTTATGTTCAACCCGATCATCAAGTTTTTCCTGTCATTCCTGCCTTCTCAGGAATGATGGGCTTCTTGCTGGAATCGGGTCAGAAAACCTGATCATCAAATTCAAAGAGACGATTCTTCTCTAGAAGGTGTTTTCAAACACCTTCATGAGCGGGCCATCCCCCTGAGATGATTGGACAGACCGGAGATGGCCATCTCCCGGAAACCCGCGCCGTTGCGGGGTTCACAGGGGGAGTTTTCAAACACCTTCTATAAAACCTGATTCGATCCGACACATCGGCTCGCCCCGGCCAAATTGGAGAGGAGAAGGGTTCGGATTTCAGGATGGATTTTTTTCAGATACATATTGACATTCCTGTCAGGATATTGTAAGTACTTGGCTAAAGGTTTTTCAGGATTTTCCATATGGGTTCAGTTTGTAGTTCCGCCTTCAGGCGGTGCGACACCGCCTGAAGGCGGAACTACAAACTTCTCAATTCGTGTCAGAAACTGAGTTTCTATATCATTAGCAGAAATTAACGCTGTCTGCAACCTTAAATCTCATCCCGGCCGCTCATAATTTGGGTGAGAGAAACCAAGGAAACGCTCCCGCCGGATTACCAAATCCGGCGGGAACAGGCTCGGATTTGCCAATCGTTCGACTGAGCTCACGCCGAAGTTCAAACCGAGCGGTGGGGTTTTCAGCAGAGGCTTTTCCCCACCAACGCTCCCGCCGGATTGACAAATCCGGCGGGAACAGGCTCGGATTTGCCAAT
>JAOZRQ010000946.1 GCA_029940115.1 Desulfobacterales bacterium | reverse complement strand
CCTCACGCCTCACGCCTCACGCCTCACGCCTCACGCCTCACGCCTCACGCCTCACTTTTCCGTTGTCTCCGGCTTTCGTCGGATTGAGGCGTTCCAGCGTCTGGGGGAGACCGTTATGGAGGCACGGATTCTGTCCCCGGACACAGATCCCCTCTCGTGTCTCAAACTGGCCATCACAGAGAATGCGCTTCAGCGGCCCTTGAACTTGGTGGAGATGTCTAGGGCGTTGCACAAGCTCTCCCTGTTTGCCGAAGAGGATGAGTCGCTGGCCCAAGCCGCATCAAGTATAGGTCTGCCGACAAACCCGTCTGTCATCAGGAAAACCGGGCGAATATGTCTGTTGCCGGAGTCTGTCCAGAAGGCTGTCCTCTCTGGCATCATCTCCTTGGCCATGGTGTCGGAGCTGGGTTCCCTTGAATCGGAGGAGGCGGCAACTTATGCGGTGATCTTTGAGTCCCTCAGACTGAGCCTGAACAAGCAACGGGAGATGATCACGCGGGTCAGGGAAATCGCTCTCAGAGAGGATATTTCCATCATGGAAGTGCTTCGAGGGGAGGGGATTCAGGGCATTCTGAACGACGAGAATCTGGATCGGAACCAGAAGGTCCGGCAGATCAGGGCCTTTCTGAAGCAACGGCGCTTTCCTGAAATCACCCGGGTTGAGCAGGCTTTTGAAACCGATGTGAAGGCGCTCCGTCTCGGAAACGGGATGAAACTGATCCCCCCCGCCCATTTTGAAGGGACGGTCTATTCCCTAAACCTGAACTTCAAGACTCCGGATGAACTGAAGGCGCATCAGGCAACACTCGGCAGAATCCTTCGGGAGCCCGCCCTTAAAAATATATTCGGCTGTGTGCAGGAGGGTACATGACGTCGCCTTCGGCGACGACACATGTATGGATGAGAATCCGACACAGCACGTCAAATGACGCAGACAGGGGACCCGATGAGACAGCATGCTGATTTTCTGAATCAATAGGGCGTATTTATAAGTTGGGGGAGTCCCCAAACAGTCTGGAAACTCATTTTGGGATGGATCCCCAGTCGTCCCTGCGGGACTGGACA
>JAOZRQ010000623.1:2048-3762 GCA_029940115.1 Desulfobacterales bacterium | reverse complement strand
GTAACGAGATAATTCGTCCTTTACGCTCCCGCCGGAACCTGTCCCCGACGTCTTTTATCGGGGATTGCCAAATCCGGCGGCTCGGGTTTGGCAACCCGAGCGAGCAGGCAGAGGCGGAGCCTCGTAACGAGATAGGGTCAAACTAACCACTCACCACTGACAACCGTCCACTGACCGCCTTGATGATCAGGGGCCATACCGAGTCGCAGAAAAAGTCGCAGAACCCCTTCCGACATTGCAGGATGTTTTTTTGAATATCGAGTCGCTCCGTGTCGTCCGGGGCGTCGCTCACGAACTTGAACAGATAGCATCTCGTCTGAAAGCGGGCGCATGTCTGGATCACGGACGCGCCTTCCATGTCCACCAGTTGGGCGTGAAGCGACACTTCACGCCTTTCCAGATCGTCCGTCACGGGCCTGTCCTGAGTGGCAAGAACAGCCATCTGAAACCCCTCGAACGTCTGGGGGAGATGTACATGAAATTTCCCTGAGCCGATATCGGGTCGGTCCGGTTCGATCACCTTGGAGATATGGCAACACTCTCCGAGGAGATATCCACTGTCTGCCGCGCCGGCGGCCCCGACATTGAGGATGAGCCGCGGATGAGATGTCATGATCAGACAAGTGCAGGCCATGGCCGCATTCGCCTTTCCAATGCCGGAAAGGATCAGCCGAACCCGGTCATTCCCATACACGGCAAATGGGTCGTCCTCATATTTTTCCAGCAACAACCGCTTGATGAAGGGATCGGCTTCCAGCAATGTGGCCACAACGATCCCGATCACAGAATCTTCCGACATCTCGCCATCTCCTCAAGGGTCTGAATGGCCTTCGTCCCGGTCTCTCCCAAGGAGACCGTGAAGTCATTCACATAAAGCCGAATATGATCATTGATCACCGTCTGTTCAAGCTCCTTTGCATGGGATGTCACAAAAGGCTCTGAGATTCCCGGGTACTTCATGGCATGATTGACCGAACTCCTCAGAATCGTTTCAATGGTCGGTTTGTACTCGATCGTCAAGGGGTCCTTTCTTGTCGCGATGCATCCGAGGGGAATGGGAAGGTGGGTCTCCTCCTCCCACCATTCCCCCAGATCAACGACCTTGACGCAGTCGTGTTCCAGATAGACAAACCGGCCCTCGTGGATGATCAGCCCCGCGTCATACGTTCCGGATGCCACCCCTGGGAGAATGCGATCAAACCGGACCGCCTCAGTATGGCGGACCTCCGGACGCCACAGCCTGAGAAGCAGGTGCGCGGTGGTGTATGTGCCTGGAATGGCGATTTTTGCGTTTTCCCAAGATTTCGGATGCGACTTGGCAACCAATAGAGGGCCGCATCCGTACCCCAGCGCGGCACCCGAGTCGAGCAGCTCATAACGTGCCTTGAGATGCAGATAGGCAAAAAAGGAGAGCTTGGTGACATGAAAGGCCCCTGAAAATGCCTTGCGGTTCAACTCCTCCACGTCGCTGACATGGGGGACAAAGGTGAAGGGGCCTGTGTCTATGCATTGGTGCAACATGGCGTGAAAAATGAATGTATCATTGGGACATGATGAAAATGCGATGTCAAATTCCGGCATGAATGGGTCTCCCTGTATTTATGTGGAACTTTTAAGATCGTGTCTGTCGCTTTGGCGTGCCAAACTTTCAGTTTGGCATGGAAACGCATGTCTGTCGCTCCGGAGTGCCAAACTTCCAGTTTGGCATGGAAAC
>JAOZRQ010000623.1:0-1948 GCA_029940115.1 Desulfobacterales bacterium | reverse complement strand
TGGAAACGCATGTCTGTCGCTCCGGAGTGCCAAACTTCCAGTTTGGCATGGAAACGCTCCGGAGTGCCAAACTTCCAGTTTGGCATGGAAACGCTCCGGAGTGCCAAACTTTCAGTTTGGCATGGAAACGCGGGACTCTGTCAAACTGCAAGTTTGACACTCCGGACATATATCATTCCTGCCGGATTGACAAATCCGGCCAGTTCAGATACAGCACTCTGAAAAAAAGTGGCTCATTTCGGATGTGCCCATCCGAACATGAGGATTTCCAAAAAACTTCTGGCGGTACTCAATAAATATGCAAACTTTCCGGATCTGCTCATGCCGAGGCAAATTCCGTAAGCGGACGTATTTTCGACGGCTGAAAATCGGAGACTTAATCGCATCGGTCGAAAACTTTTAGATCCGCTTAGTTTCCCAAGCGAAATCTGCGTCTTTCCAGCGCGCGGGTCACCGGGATGAGAAGTTCGTCCAGATCCTCAAGGGGTTTGGTCAGGAAACAGAAGACCCCGATTTTGAAAGCCTCCTCCGCGTTGTCCGAGGTGCAGAAACCGGTCAGGATGATCACCTCCACGTCCTTGTCCAACCTTTTGATGTGCCTCGCAACTTCCAGGCCGTCCATGCCCGGCATCCTGATATCCGTGATGACCAAGTCAAAATGCTCAGATTCAAACATGGATATGGCGGCATTCCCGTCTGACGCGCTCCTGACAACAAACCCCTCCTGAGTCAGCAACATGTTCAGAGTTTTCAGAAGCATCTTTTCATCGTCTATGATCAATATTTTCAGCTTCATATCCAGCCATTCCTTCATTTCTCAGCAAAAGAAACCCCATTTTGACCTTGGAAATATGTGCGGCCCTCCTTCACTGAAGGCGGAACTACGAACTTTTCCATCCGGAAAGTGCAAACTACTTTCCATGCAAAATGAAGGATGCCCAAAAATTGATCTCACCCTTCCAATCAGCACTTCACCCCGAACCGGTTTGATGAAAACATCTCTGATTCCCAAGCTGTTCAGTTCGGCGAGAGTTTTTTCATCATTGTTTCCAGTAACCACGATGATCGGCAGAGAGATGCACGCCCTCAGAATACCTCGAATCAGGCCCACACCGTTCAGGTCCGGCATGTCAATATCCGTGACCAGCAGATCAACCCGGTGATTGCCATTGCCACCGGCTGACTTCAACATCAGATTCATAGCTTTCCGGCCATCCGGCGCAGTGGTCACCCCATACCCTTCTTCTTCCAAAAGAGAGGATAAGATAAGGCGGGAAATCGGATCATCTTCCGCTATTAAAATATGTTTGTCCTTCATGATTTCCTCCAAGTATGAAGCTGTAGTACACCACTTTTCAAATTCGTACCCCCCTTGATCGGCTCGGATTGCCGCCGGATTTGGCAATCGACTGAACTCACGCCGAAGTCCGGCGGGAGCGGAAGGGGTGACGAACTTATGAATTGGTGTAGTAGGCTCAAAGCTGTAAACTGTAAGTTTTGTCCCGATTTGCAACTTGGAAGGTGTTTGAAAACACCTTCATGAGCGGGCCATCCCCCTGAAATGATTGGACAAACCGGAGATGGCCATCTCCCGGAAACCCGCGCCATTGCGGGGTTCACAGGGGAGTTTTCAAACACCTTCTACAACTTTGGGCTGGCGGCTTACATCTGCCCTAATTCTTCTTGCATAATTCATGCCAAAAAGAAGAAAAACCCGGATATTATCAGAAATTTTCACTTTTCAGATGGGCATCTTTCATTTTGCCTGAAAGGTGGTTCACACTTTTCAGTTTGCAGTTCCGCCTTCAGGCGGTCTCGCACCGCCGAGAGGCGGAACTACAAACTGGAATGTGAACCCATAAATGAAAGATGCCTTCAGATGATTGAAAATTCGGCATCCTTCATTTTGCATGGAAAGTGGTTTGCACTTTTTCGGATGGAGAAAGTT
>JAOZRQ010000622.1 GCA_029940115.1 Desulfobacterales bacterium | reverse complement strand
TCCCGGATCGGGGGACCGGGGGATGCGGCGGCTTGCGGGGCATCTGACCGCGGAGATGACGGCCGGGACGCCGGAGACCGTCGTGGCGTACCGTGACCATCGGCGCTGGGTGCGCCGGTTCGACCCGCTCAGACTGGACGCGGCCGCCGGTCCCCCCCTGTGTCTGAGGGAAGGGGGTGTCTATCTGATCACGGGCGGGCTCGGAAAGGTCGGCCTCGTGCTTGCCAAATATCTTTCCCGGACCGTCCGGGCCAAGCTGGTGCTGACCTGCCGTTCCCCCTTTCCTCCGAGGGAGGCGTGGGATGCCCATGACGAAGATGACCCGGTCGGTCCGAAGATTCGGATGGTCCGAGAGATTGAGGCGGCCGGCGGGGAGGTGCTGATTCTCCGGGCCGACGTTGCGGATCCGCATGAAATGGAGGCGGCGCTCTCCCGGGCCGAGGCGATCTTCGGAAGAATCAACGGCGTAATCCACGCGGCGGGCGCGACCGGAGAAGAGTCGTTCCGCACGATAGAGGAGACCTCGGCGGAGGACCGCGAGCGGCACTTCCGACCCAAGATGCATGGCCTCATCACTCTGGAGCGGGTACTGCGCGACAGGGAGCCGGACTTCTGCCTGCTCATGTCCTCCCTCGCCTCCGTTCTGGGGGGACTCCGATTCGCCGCGTACTCGTCGGCCAACATTTTCATGGACACCTTTGCCCAGGACCGTCACGGGGACGACGACAGGACCTCGTGGATCAGCGTCAACTGGGGCGGCTGGGACTTTTCCGAGGAGACCGGGGAACTGGCGATGACCCCGGAACAGGGCGTCGAGGCGTTTCAACGGATTCTGGCGCATCCCCATCTGAATCAGGTGCTCGTCTCCACCGTGGATATGGAGACCCGAATCAATCAATGGATCAGGGGAGTGGCCTCACAGCCGGACGCCCTGACGCCCAACCGTAAGACCGACCGCGACTTGTCCGATCTGGACGATACGGGTTTGGAAGAGGGTCACATCCCCCCTCGTGACATCTTGGAATTGCACTTGTCGCAGATATGGGAGGAGTTTCTGGGCGTCCGGCGGGCAGGCGTCACGGACGACTTCTTTGAACTCGGCGGCCACTCGCTCTTGGCCGTCCGTCTGATGGGCCGGATTCACCAGACGTTCGGAAGGAACCTACCCATGGCGACCCTCTTCGGCCATCCCACCATCGAGGGGATTGCGAACATTCTCCGCCGGGAGACCGGTTCCTCGGATTGGTCGTCGCTCGTGCCGATCCAGGCGGACGGGGACGGACGGCCGTTCTTCTGTGTGCCCGGGGGAGGGGGGAATGTCCTCTATTTCCACAACCTGGCAAGACGCTCCTGCCCGGATCGCCCCTTTTACGGCCTCCAGGCCGTCGGCCTGGACGGAGAATCCGAGCCGCATGACCGCATTGAGGATATCGCGGCCCACAACATCGGCTGCATGCGGACCGTGCAGACCGAGGGGCCCTATCTGATCGCCGGCCATTCCTTCGGCGGCCTCGTCGCATTTGAGATGGCCCTTCAGCTGATGGGACAGGGGGAGCGTGTCGGACTGCTCGCGATCTTTGACACCAAGTCTCCCCCGGCCTCGGGTGAGATATTGGACGACGCAGACCTCTGCCGCGGGGTCATGGAACTGTATGAGCGATTCCACGGAACCCGCCTGGACATCTCACATGACGAGCTCGTGCCCCTTGACTGGGAGGAAAAGCTGGCATATCTCAGGGAGCGGCTTCTGAAGGCTGGCCTCATCCCCTCGGACGGCGACATGAGCCAAGTCCAGGGGCACATCCAGGTTTACAGGGCGCACTACGCCAATTTCTCATATGACCCGCCACGGGAGGCCCGTCCCATCCCGATCGCTCTTTTTCGGGCGGAGGAGAGCGATCCTGATATCGCTCCGTCTGAAATCGAGAAATTGGGCGAAACATGGGGCTGGCAGGCGTTCACCTCGGAACCTGTGGCGACTTATGATGTCCCGGGTGAGCACATCACCATGTTTGTCGAGCCGCATGTGCGGGGGCTGGCGGAGCGGCTCAGAGAGTGCATTGAGAGGGCGCGGGGAGACTGACTCCCTTCCCTGCTGTCCTTGCCCCTGCCCGTGCCCGGCACGGGAACGAACAGGGTGTTTTATGGTTGAGGCGGGTAGGGTACGAGCACGAGCACGGATACGAGCATGGATACGAAAGACTCGGGGAAATGGATTTTCCCGGAACCCCAAGAAACGTGGAGAATAATTTCGTTTGCGGAGAATGACATGCATATTCACCGCAGAAAGTGCGGAGAATGAAAAAATACATATATCAGCAGGATGATTGGCCTCATTTCACATGGGATAGTGAGGAACTGTTGGCTCTTCTTGGAAAAGTGAGAAATCTGCAGGGCAAAATAGTTGGAAGAATGGAATCACTTGGATTTGAATTGAGAAGTGAGGCCGTTTTGGAAACTTTGACCTTGGATGTCACAAAGTCAACCGAAATTGAGGGAGAGACACTGAACCCCGAACAAGTGCGTTCATCTCTCGCAAGACGTCTGGGAATGGACATTCCGGGACTCGTCTTTTCAGACAGGGATGTTGATGGCGTGGTTGACATGATGTTGGATGCAACCCAGCAATTTGAAAAAGCCTTGACAACGGAAAGACTGTTTGATTGGCATTGCGCCTTGTTTCCAACAGGAAGAAGTGGCATGCATAAAATTGCGACAGGTCGTTGGCGAGACGATTCGACAGGACCCATGCAGGTTGTATCAGGAGCAATGGGAAAAGAGAAAGTGCATTACCAGGCACCTGACGCAGAAGAGATCGAAAAGGAGATGAATCTGTTTATTGACTGGTTTGACAATGAAAACAAATCAGACCCGGTGATAAAGGCCGGTTTGGCTCATTTATGGTTTGTCACATTGCATCCGTTTGAAGATGGCAATGGGAGAATGGCTCGGGCGCTTACGGACATGTTGCTTGCAAGGGCAGATGGAATTTCGCAGAGATTCTACAGCATGTCATCTCAAATACGCTTGGAACGTAAGAATTATTATGGGATATTGGAGAAATCCCAAAAAGGCAGACTTGATGTGACTGAATGGTTGTCATGGTTTCTGAACTGCTTGTCAAATGCACTGAATGCCTCAAACCAGACACTTGAGAAGGTGATATGCAAACACCATTTTTGGAACAAAAATGCGACAACTGTTCAAAATGACAGGCAAAAACTGCTGCTCAACAAGCTATTGGATGGATTTGAAGGCAAACTCACCACATCAAAGTGGGCAAAGATTGCCAAATGTTCTTCTGACACAGCACTTCGAGACATCCAAGATTTGATGAGAAAGCAAATATTGCGAAAGGAACCGGGAGGAGGCAGAAGCACAAGTTATGAATTGATCTGATTCTGATTATGACGCTTTTCGGGGAGGGGTTGACACCGAATGGAGGCCCGTAGGGGCCGACATGTTTGTAGCTCCCCACCCCAGCCTTTCCCGTGCAAATTGCGAGACAATGATAAGGAGTCAATCTGTGCAATCCGTGTGATCTGTCCAATCCGCGGTTCGAACTGTGGGGCGGTTCAAGACGCAAGAAGGGCCTCCTGCCCACAATCCATGTTGTGGAATGCGGGAATGGAGGCGAACGAGGGAAAAAAACCCGGTTTCGGTCAAGGGGGGGAAGGTCAAGGGAAAAGAAACCGGGTTTTGGCGCCCAGCTCCCCCAGCCTTTCCCGTGCAAATTGCGAGACAATGATAAGGAGTCAATCTGTGCAA
>JAOZRQ010000945.1 GCA_029940115.1 Desulfobacterales bacterium | reverse complement strand
GACAAGACCCAGAAACGCTTTACCTACCTGAAACATCGCTTGGCTGACTGAGCCCAACGTGACGACCATCTCGTTCCCACGCGCCGCGTCACGGCATTGAGAAAAAGCCGGGTTTCTCTTTTTTGTCATGTACTCAGGGGTTCATACTGAGAACTTTTCTGACCTGTTCGGTTCTCCCGCGGATGTTTATTCTTGCAGTGTCAACCTTTATAAATACCTGGCCATAAATTTCACCTTTGCGCCTTTTCTTCAAGTTCACGTTCACGGGCGGCCTCCCCGAAAAGCGTTATAATCAGCAATTCTTTTCTTGACAATATTTTGAAAACAAAGTATAAGACTTCATGAAATTGCCTCATTTTCCAATTTTTGAACCCAAATTGAAACACCCAATTTCTGTTCAGCCTTCACAGCGCGCCAGCACAGAAACCGGCGGGCAAAGCTTGGCCTTGCAATGGAACATACACATAGGGCTTGCACTTCAAATCGGCTAACAATTGTCTCTTGACAATATTTTGGAAGCAAAGTATAAAGACGTACAGGAGCATTCCAAAATTCGGACATCTTTCTCGAACCCTTCTTGGCGCAGTTTCCAGATATGAGGCATGGCTATCTGATCGAGCTGAAATACATCCCGCGGAGCGAGTATTCTGAGACTCTGAAGCAGGAGAAGATCGCAGACGCGGAAGACCAGTTGCGAAAATATGCGGATGACGAGCATCTGAAAAAGCAGACTCAAGGCTACACGCTCACACGGCTGATCCTCGTTTAGAAGGGGTGGGAACTGGTGTATGATTCGGAAGTGTCATCTGAAACCTCCCCATTGCTTGGTTCGGATTGACAAATCCGAACCGCCGCCAAAAGTCGGGATCCTTCATTTAAGCTGGAAAGTTCGTAGTTCCGCCTTTAGGCGGTGCAAACTGAAGGAGTCATTCATTTATTTCAAACAAAAAAAGGAGGAAATGAACTTTGAGAAAATCGTTTATCTGTTTTCTTGGCGCTGCACTGACCCTGCTGATGCTTTCAGGAGGGATTCACGCGGCCGAATCGGACGCCTGCAAGGTGGTCCGTTTCT
>JAOZRQ010000621.1 GCA_029940115.1 Desulfobacterales bacterium | reverse complement strand
TCACGCATCACGAGTCACGCCTCACGGGTCACGCATCACGAGTCACGCCTCACGGGTCACGCATCACGAGTCACGCCTCACGGGTCACGCATCACGAGTCACGCCTCACGCCTCACGCCTCACAAATCACGCATCATTTCCGACTGGCGACCCTCACCATCGGATTCACCAGTCCGTAAATGATGTCCACCACCGTGTTCACCACGACGAAGAGCACCCCCACCACCACGAGATACGCCACGAGAAGGGACGAGTCGGACCGTTCCACTGCTTCGAGAAACATGAATCCCATCCCCTGCCACTGAAACACGGTTTCTGTCAGGATGGTGTATGCGATCATGATCCCGAGCTGGACCCCGCCCACCGTGATCACCGGCAGGAGTGTGTTCTTGAACGCGTGGACCAGCCATATCCGCCAGCGGTGAAGCCCCTTGGCCCAGGCAAACTTGATGTACTCGGTTTGCAGCACCTCCATCATCTCCGAGCGGATCAGCCGGATGAAAAGAGGCAGCATGATGGAGGAGAGGGCGATGCTCGGGAGGATCAGGTGCTTCAATCCGTCAAACGTCAGGAATCCGCTCTGCCATCCCCAGACATTCACCGTCTCCCCCCGTCCATAGGAGGGGAGCCATTGGAGTTCCACCGAAAAGAGATAGATCAGCAGAATGGCCGTCAGAAAGACCGGGATGGAGACGCCCACAATGCTGCATCCCATGGTGAGACGGGAAAGCCAGTTCCTCGGATTGATGGCCCCGTAGATCCCGATGGGAATGGATATGAAAATGACGATCAGGCTGCTGACAAAGACCAGCTCCAGTGTCGCGGGCGCTTTGCTCAGAATCACCTCAAGGGCCGGCTTTCTGAAGAAAAAGGAATGTCCGAGATCCCCGTGAACCGCGTTTCTGACAAAGCGGAGATATTGGACGAGAAAGGGATCGTTGAGCCCCAGCTTCTCCCGCAGGGCCTCCCGCTCGGCCACAGAAACCCGCTCGCCCACGAGATCCCGGACTGGATCGCCGATCTGATGTTTGATGGAGAAGCCGATGAAGCTGATCACCAGCATGACAAAAATCGTCTGGGCCACTCGTTTCACAATAAATGCAAACATGACAGATTTTCACCTCTTTTTTGGCATCCTTCATCCATCAGTTTACAGTTTTTTGAGACGAAAAAGTTTGCAGTTCCGCCTTCAGGCGGTGTGGCACCGCCGAGAGGCGGAACTGCAAACTTTTCCCATCCGAAAGGTGCAAACCACTTTTCATATGAAATGAAGGATGCCTTTTTTTTTCTGATTATAACGCTTTTCGGGGAGGCCGTTTTGTCCGTGAACGTAAACGTGAACTTGAACGTGAACTTGAACCCGGACGTGAACATTCATTTGTGGGCAAGTTCAAGTTCACGTATAAGTTCAAGTTCAAGTTCACGTCCTAAGGACTCCCCCAATCTGTTATAATCAGCCTTTTGGGTTTACGATTGGCCACCGGAAAGGCCGGTCAGTTTGGGACTTTTCCAGTGGCGATGTTTGTCCCGCCTTGTTTTTGCTGATCATATAGAGTTCAACAAAAAGATTGTCCGGAGTGCAAAGCTTGCTTTGTGAGTCGTGCGTAAACACGGGCTCCCCTAAATCCGTTATAATCAGTGTTTTTCAGTCCTCTTTACGCTTTTGTCAGAAGATTCGTATCCAGCCACCGGCCATCCTCGTTCCATGCGATACCGTGCGCGTTGAACCAGTCCGGTGTCTCACGGGTGAATCCGGCCGGGGAGAACACGATCAGCACATATTTCCCGATCCCTTCAAGCCGGGTCAGTTCTCCCGCCTTCTTCACAAAGTCCCTTGCCTCGCCCAGGGAAAATTTCGTTGTCTTCCGATGTTTCACCTTCGGTCATCTGCGCCATCAGAGAGGCGGTCTCCTCTGTAATCGGCGTATCCTCAATCAGCGCGTATCTGAATATCATTTCCAGGCATTCATCCTCCGGCAGATTTTCCATGTAGTGATACTGGAAACGCCCCGGAAGCATTGTGTTCAGGTCATTCATCAGCCAGCCCACCCAACTGCCTGACACGAGCAGGGGCGCGTTTTTGTACTCGCATGTGTGCAGATAGCCGGCAGCAAAGTCGGATGCCTGATTGGTTCTGGCCTCATCCCAGTAGATTTCACTATTGAGAAACTGGAATTCGTCAATCATCTGGACAACAAACTCATCCTGCTGGCTTGCCAGTGTCCACGGCGTATCCCGCACCGCATCCCACAGCAATCCGGCCCGTGCCTCCTTTACAAGGCTTTCCATCTTTTTGACATCATCGGTCAGATACTCCCCGACTTCCCGGGCCCCGGTCAGAGCATCGGGAAAATTTTTTTTGGGGGACTGGGACATCCTCACATATTCCGGTTTCCGGGTTCTGAACGCGATATATTGGCAAATGAAAGTCAGGTAAAAATCCTGACAGAATTCCACAACCCACCGTTTCCCCTCTCTGACTTCATAGTAAAAGGGAATAACCCCTGTGTTTTTCTCAAAGATCAGATTGTAAAGCCGTTGCATCAGCGCGGTTTTCCCTGTTTTTCTGCGGGAGAGAATGGCCGTGCTCAGAGAGATTTTACGTCTGATTCTTTCAACCCATCGGAGGAAATATGCCATCTCGTTTTTCCGTCCCGTGAACAGTTCGGGATTGCCGATTTTTTCTTCCAAACAAGTTTTCATGTTATGCCCCTTTTTCGTCGCAAAGTCGAATTGAGCCATTGTTTTGCTGTGTACAGGACAAAAAGTCGGGAACGGGCGGGAAACCCGGCTTTTTCCCAAAAGGGCCGACTTCCCAACTGCAAGAAGAAGCCGGGTTTCTTTCCTCAGTCACCTTTTTTGTCCTGTACACAGATTGTTTTGATAAAGCTTGATTAGAGAATCCACTGTAAGATTTGCGAAAATTCTTCAACCGGATGTGTCGCGACTGCACATAATGAAACACCTCAGACTGAATTTTTCTGATTATAACGCTTTCGCTCTGTCATGGGCTCCCCCAAATCCGTCATAATCAGCCCTTTTTGGTTTACGATTGGCCACCGGAATGCCCGGTCAGCTTGGGATTTTTCCAGTGGCGATCTTTGTCCCGCTTTGTTTTTTTCTCAAGATTTTTTCGAATCGCCTGGCTCAGATCAATGCCTGTCCGATTCGCGAGGCAGACAATGGCAAAAAGCACGTCAGCCAGCTCGTCACCGAGATCGTGGTCCTCATCCGACTTTTTGAAGCTCTGATCCCCATAGCGTCTGGAGACAATTCTGGCCACCTCCCCGGTCTCCTCCATCATTTGCGCCAGAATTGAGAGTTCGGAAAAATATCGAACTCCGAGGGTGTGAACCCAGTCATCAACCATTCTTTGATATTCCTCAATTGTCAACTCAGACATATTTATTCTGTTCCGATCCTTATTTTCCTGTGTACAGGACAAGAAACCCGGCTTTTTCTTGCAGTTGGGGAGTCGGCCCGTTTGGAAAAAAGCCAGGTTTCTCTGCATACCATTGATAGAAGCGTATATTATTGTTGCCGCGGAGACTGAGCCTGCCGAAGTCAGCCCGCCGAAGTCAGCCTGCCAAAGTCAGCCTGCCGAAGTCAGCCCGCCAAAGTCAGCCTGCCGAAGTCAGCCCGCCGAAGTCAGCCTGCCGAAGTCAGCCCGCCGAAGTCAGCCTGCCGAAGTCAGCCCGCCGAAGTCAGCCCGCCGCGGTGACTGAGCTTGTCGAAGTCTCCTCCAGTTCCGGCAGTTTTCTGAGGTTCACCTCCCGGAGCAGC
>JAOZRQ010000620.1 GCA_029940115.1 Desulfobacterales bacterium | reverse complement strand
AAAGCCATGCCACACCGACTTGAAATTACATTGAAGTCCGACATTTTTGACGCGGAAGGGGAAAGTCTCCGCCGAAAGGCGAAAGACTATTTCGGGATATCCATCGAGAAGGTCCGGGTCATCCATCTGCTCACTATTGACGCGAACCTCTCCTCCGAGCAGTTGAAAAGAGTTCAGAGGGAAATCTTCACCAATCCGGTCACCCAAGTGTCATCATATGATCCGCTTCCCATTGCATTTGACCAGACCGTATGGGTGGGGTACCGCCCCGGGGTCAGGGACAACCCGGGAAGCACCGCGGTTGAGGCGGTTGAGGATATGCTGGGAATGACATTCGGGCCGGATGAGGGAATTTACACATCCAAGCGATACTGTCTCACGGGTGTGCATGTCACGGCCGAAGATGCGGAGACCCTCGCGTCCCAACTGTTGGCCAATGACATCATCCAACAGTGGAAGGTCATCCCGAAAAAAGACGGGGACGCGTCCACAGGAATCGGCCTGATCATCCCCAAGGTGGTGCTGAACCACAAGCCGACAGTGACGACCCTCCCGATTGAGAGCGATTCGGCCCTTGAGCGGATCAGCCGCGAACGGAATCTCGCCTTGAATCTGAATGACATTCCCGTTATCAGGGCCTATTTCCTGGACAAGCGGGTGCAGGCTGAACGCGCACAGAATGGGCTCGCCGATCCCACCGACATCGAACTCGAATACATCTCCCAAGCGAGGAGCGACCATTGCAACCACAACACGTTCCAGGGCCTGTTCCGCTACAGGGAGGGCCCGGAGTCCCCTGCTGAGACCGTTGACAATCTCTTCAAAACCTGCATCGAGGCCCCGACCCTTGAGCTGAAGGAGCGAAAACCCTGGGTGATATCGGTGCTGTGGGACAATGCCGGCGTGGGGCGGTTTGATGAAAATCATTATTATGTGATCACCGGCGAGACCCATAATTCCCCGTCCAACATGGAGGCTTATGGCGGAGCCATCACCGGGATTGTCGGGGTTTACCGGGACCCCTTGGGGACGGGAAAAGGGGCCAAGCTGGTCATGGGGGGATATGGCTTCTGCGTGGGGCCTCGGGATTATGATGGGGATCTGAGGCCGCGTCTCCACCCGAGACGCCTTCTTGACGGTGTGGTCGAGGGGGTGCGGGACGGCGGCAACAAGAGCGGCATTCCCACCACCTTCGGCCAAGTGCTTTTCCACCACGGGTATATGGGAAAATGCCTGGTCTTTGTCACCGCGGTGGGGATCATGCCGGCCGTTCTGGATGGGGAACCTGCGGAGCAGAAGACCACCTCCCCGGATGATCTGGTGATCATATGCGGGGGGCGGATCGGCAAGGATGGGATCCATGGCGTGACCGCCTCATCCGAGGTCTTTTCCGAGCATACCCCTGCCGGCCATGTGCAGATCGGCGATCCCTACACCCAGAAGAAGATGCACGACTTCCTCTTGGAAGCCCGGGACCAAGGGCTGATTCAGTTCATCACGGACAACGGCGGGGGCGGGCTCTCCTCCTCAATCGGGGAGTCCGCACGCTTCAGCAACGGGTGTGAGATTCAACTGGAAAAGGCCCCGTTGAAGTATGAGGGACTTGACCAGTGGGAGATATGGATTTCAGAATCCCAAGAGCGGATGACGCTGGCGGTGAGGCCGGATCATCTGGACCGCTTTCTCGCGCTTTCAAAAAAACACGCGGTGGAGAGCACGGTCATCGGGAGATACACCGATTCGGGGAAGCTTCATGTCACATACGACGGGAACACCTGTGCGTATGTGGACATGGATCTGCTCACCTCCGGATTTCCCCAGTGGGAATTTGATGCGGAGTGGATCCCGCCGGCACAACGGGGGCTATATGAGCCGTTGCTTGGGAGGCCGACACGCTATGGGCATTTGATTTTGGACATGCTGGCCCGTCCCAACATATGTTCCAAGGAGTGGATCACCCGCCAGTATGACCATGAGGTCCAGGGCGGCAGTGTGATCAAGCCGCTTGTGGGCGCAAACCGGGATGTGACTAGTGACGCGGTGGTGATACGCCCGGTGTTGGAATCCGAAATCCAAAACTTGTCCCCGATCGGGGATCCGAAATCCGAAATCCGAAACTTGTCCCAGATCAAGGATCCGAAATCCGAAATCCAAAACTTGTCCCCGATCGGGGATCCGAAATCCGAAATCCAAAACAAATCCGAAATGAATCACGAGTCACGTTTCACGAATCACGTTTCACGAGTCACGTTTCACGAATCACGTTTCACGAATCACGAATCACGTTTCACGAATCACGTTTCACGAGTCACGTTTCACGAATCACGTTTCACGAATCACGAATCACGTTTCACGAATCACGAATCACGAATCACGAATCACGAATCACGAATCACGCGTCACGAAAGGGGGCTTGCCTTTTCCCAAGCATTGTTGCCTGCCTATTCTGCCATTGACGCGTATCATATGACCAGTTGCGTCATTGATGAGGCGGTGCGCCGGATCATCGCTGTGGGGGGCGATCTGGAACATATCGGCGGGGTGGACAATTTCTGCTGGCCAAACATCCAGCATCATCCGAAAACCAACCCGGATGGGAAGTTCAAGGCGGCCCAACTGGTGCGCTCGTGCCGCGCGCTTCGGGATATCTGCTTGGCTTATGGCATCCCTCTGCTCTCTGGCAAGGACAGCATGTATGTGGATGGCCATCTCCCGGGGCGGTATCGCGAGACCCATAAGGTCTCCGCGCTTGAGACGCTCCAGTTCTCTGCCATTGGCGTGGTTGAGGATATCACCACATGTGTCACCATGGATTGCAAAGTCCATGGCGATCTGGTGTATATAATAGGTATCACCCGGAACGAGCTGGGCGCGTCCGAATATTATGAGCACTTGGGATATGTGGGGTTGAATGTTCCCAAGGTCTTTCCGGATCAGTTCATCCCTATTTATAAAGGATTGTGCCAAGCCATAAAAGCGGAACTGGTCGCCTCAGTTCACGGGGTGTATCGCGGAGGGCTGGGGGTCCATCTAATCTTGACGGCCATCGCCGGCGATATGGCGATGAGGATTGACATCTCCCGGGCACCTGCGGATCAGGTGGAGCGGGATGATGTGATGCTCTTTTCAGAATCCCCGGGCCGCTTCATTGTCACCATTGATCCCGCAAACAAGGAGCGATTTGAGAAAATATTTGAAGGGCTTCCGTGCGCGTGTGTCGGAAAAGTGCTGAAATCCCCCTATATGACGATAGAGAAGGGTGACGAGTTACTCTTTCATGTCTCTGTCAAGGAGCTGAGAGAAGCGTGGAAACAGTGACCCTTCCGGAGTCCAAAGTTTACTTTGGGAGTCACAGGACAGTATAACCCTTCCGGAGTCCAAAGTTTACTTTGGGAGTCACAGGATAGTAAGTACCCGGCCAAAAGTTTTCCGGGATTTTTTCTTGGGAAGACAGCTTCCACAAACCGCGGATGGACACGGATGAACGCGGATGAGTCCGCGGCAGGCAGGCATCTGCGTCTGTCTGCGTTCATCTGCGGTTCCTCATATGCAAACACCTGAAAATATATGGCCAAGTACTTATAACCCTTCCGGAGTTCAAGGTTTACTTTGGGAGTCACAGGCTTTGGTGTTGACCTCGGTTCGGATTCGGCAATCCGGAGTCCAAAGTTTACTTTGGGAGTCACAGGCTTTGGTGTTGACCTCGGTTCGGATTCGGCAATCCGGAGTCCAAAGTTTACTTTGGGAGTCACAGGCTTTGGTGTTGACCTCGGTTCGGATTCGGCAATC
>JAOZRQ010000619.1 GCA_029940115.1 Desulfobacterales bacterium | reverse complement strand
AGAATTGACTTGACCATCTGTATTCACTCAAAAATTTGGGTGCGAAACTTGAGTCCTTGATACCAAAGGGATTGGCACACACGATTCAAAAAATCGTTATACGTTCGCTTGACGCTCTGAAACTTTGTCGCGGCCCCAAAAGCCGGACAAAGACTCATCGCCCGATCGACACACACGATTTAAAAAATCGTTCTACTTTTGCTCGACACTTCTGAAACTTTTTTGAGGCCAAAAGAGATGCACAGCCAATCCTGGGAATCCTTCAATCCCACGAATCCTGGTTCAGACAATGGAAGGACCAATCCTGGCAATCCTTTAATCCCACGAATTCTGGTTCAGACAACGAAGGTCAATCTGTATAATCTGCGGCTGTGTATCCAGGACGCGCTTATTTGAAAGGAGACCAGCAAAAAATGTCAGGCCCATCAATGGCTGACCGATACCCAGCGATTCCTGGACATGTTGCCGTGGGGACGGCTGAGATCACCCCATTGTCCCGTAGGATCAATGGCTGACCGATACCCAGCGATTCCTGGACATGGTTGCACGATTTCCAGATCCGACAAATTTGTCGAATTCGACATTTCCACTTCGACAATTTTTGCCGGAATCTGGGTGGCACTCTAGCGGTTTTTTGTGTGCATAAAAAAAATATTGTCATTATTTTCGGATAGTTAATCATTCCAATCCAATTCCTGGCACATTCTTGGCATAAACCTTGCTTAACCAATAAGGTAGTCCACCACTTTGTAAGTTCATGCCCACCGCTCGGCTCGAATTGGCAAATCCGAGCCGCCGGATTGGCAATCCCTGACAAAAAACGTCAGGGACAGGTTCCGGCGAGAGCATATAAGGGTACGGACTTAAAAAGTGACTGAGGATTTGCAGAGGAACGAAGATGATGTTCCGCCCACACACGCACAGATGAAAATCTGAGGCGGTTCATCCTTCATAATTTACATGGGGAGGTAAATGATTATGAAAAGAATCAGCTTTTTTGCAACATTGGCCATCTTTCTCTTTTCTGCCGCTTTTGCCATGGGACAGGGGATAGGACCCGGATGGGGACTGAATCCCGGCCTGCTTTCGGCCCTGAACCTGACAGCGGAACAGACGGAGAATATCCGGTCTCTGCGGGAGTCCTTTGAAAAAGAGACCGCACCGCTTCGGACCCAGATATTTGAACGGAAGGCGGAGATGAGACTGCTGTGGATGCAGATGAATGCCGACCCTGAAAAAACCAAGGCCAAACAGAAGGAAATCCATGACCTGAAATGGCAGATGCAGGAAAAGGTCACGGATCTCCGACTCGCCTTCCGCGGACTTCTGACGCCAGAACAACTGTCAAAACTTCTTGCCCTCGGCGGCGAGCGGGGCCATCATGGACGAAAAAAGGGCTGGAGAGGCCGCCCGGGATGTTCCTTTGGCCAAGAGAGGGGAGAGGAACCCCGCTGGTAAGCTGTAAGCTCTAAGCTGTAAGCTCTAAGCTAGCAGAGACAGCTTACAGCTTAAAACAGAAAGGAGTTTGAAGGTGAGACAAAGGCTTATTTTTGGCAATGTCAGAACATTGATGAAATCTTCGTTTAATGGGTTTCTTGTCTTGGCATTCATCATCACCTCTGCGTGTGTCACCCCGTCAGAGGCCTTCCGGGGATCCAAGGCAAGGGATCCGGAGAAAATCATCAGTCATCTGACCCGGGAACTCGGACTGAGCGACACCCAAGTGACTCAGATCCGTCCCATTATCGAAAATCAGGCGGAACAGCGGAAGCTCATCTTTGAGAAATACGCCTCACAGGGCCGCAGTGGCAGAAAGGCCATGAGAGGTGAGATGGATGCGCTCCGGGAAAAGACCGACTCCCAACTGGCGTCCGTGCTTGCTGATGAGCAGATGGCGAAACATCGGGAACTTCACGATCAACGGCGTCAGAATAGGGGTCAGCGTGGGAAGGAGCGAAGATTTTAGAACCGCTGAAAGTTCCAGAAGGTTTTTAGCACAGCAATTCATAAATTCATCACCAGTAGTTCACAATTGCTCGGTTCGGATTGACAAATCCGAACCATCCGGCGGATTTGTCAATCCGCCGGGGCAGGTGGGTGCAAAATTGTGAACCGAACCATCCGGCGGATTTGTCAATCCGCCGGGAGCAGGTGGGTGCAAAATTGTGAATTACTGATCATCCCTCTTTATATAATTAACTGTGTACAGGACAAAAAGTTGTGGACGGGCGAGAAACCCGGCTTTTTCCCCAAATGGGCCGGCTCCCCGTATGCAAGAAAAAGCCGGGTTTCTCTCCTCAATCGCTTTTTTTGTCCTGTATAATTAATTAATTAAGGATGGAGATGAATTTAAAAAATCGCTGTGCCAAGCATAACGGGAAGCAGGATTTACAAAATCGAAAAACATTAAGGCAAAAGGGGCATTCTTCATGGAAAGTGGTTTGGACTTTCCTTTGTACCGTTTACGTTCAGGTTTACCTTCAGGTTCACGGGAAAAGTGTAAGCTGGGAAATGCAAGGATGCCGAAAAAGGAGGCAGTATGAAAAAAGTCAGTTTTTTTGCAACAGTGATCATTCTGATCACTTCGGCCGCCTTGGTCATGGCAGGCGGTCATTTCGGCAAGGCGGGCATGGGGCCCGGCATGGGTGGCATGGGCGGCTACAAGGCGGGCATGGGGCCCGGCATGGGTGGTTGTGCGGGCATGGGGCCCGGAATGGGCGGCTACAAGGCGGGCATGGGGCCCGGAATGGGCGGCTACAAGGCGGGCATGGGGCCCGGCATGGGTGGTTGTGCGGGCATGGGGCCTGGAATGGGCGGATGCATCGGCATGGGCGACTGCATGGGACCCGGCATGGGTGGCCTTGGCAAGGGCAGGATGGGACGCGGATGTGGGATGAACCCTTTCATCCTCTCCGGGCTTGATCTGACAACGGAACAGACCGAGGCAGTCCAGTCTCTGCGCGAGTCCTTTGAAGACGATGTGGCATCGCTCCGAACCCAGGTGTTCGAAAAAAAGGCGGCGATGAGGGACCTCTGGAGACAGGCAACCCTTGACGCTGAGACCATCAAGGCCAAACAGACGGAAATCCATGAACTGAAGACGCAAATCCGTGAGAAGGCGACGGACTTCCGCTTGGCGGTCCACGAACTGCTCACTCCGGAACAATTGTCCGAGTTGCTTGAAAGCTCAAACTTGCCCATTCTCTCAGGCCTGAGCCTGACAGCGGATCAGACCCAGACGATCCAGTCTCTGCGCGAATCCTTTCAGAATGAGGTCACACCCCTTCGGACCCAAGTTGTTGAGAGGAAAACTGAGATGAGGGAGTTGTGGAACCAAGCAGCCCCTGACGCGGAGGCGATCAGGGCCAAGCAGGCGGAACTCCACGGACTGAAGGGACAAATCCGTGAGAAGGCGACGGACTTCCGCTTGGCAGTCCGCGGGGTTCTGACACCGGAACAAGTGGCCAAACTCGTTCAAAACCCGGATGGCCCGCCTTGCCAACGAATGGGCAGGGGACGAGGTTCCGGCAGAGGATGCGGCGGGGCCCGCTGGTAGGTCGGATTTGTCAATCCGGCGAGCACCATCTGTGACTCGGTTCGGACTTGTCCCCGACGTTTTTTCCCCGATAAAAGACGTCGGGACAAGCATCGGGGATTGCCAAATCCGAACCGCCCCATCCGCCGGGTTGGTCAATCCGGCGGATGGTTTTGGTTTTGTGACTTGCCCAGTTCAGGGCACCATCTGTGACTCGGTTCGGACTTGTCCCCGACGTTTTTTCCCCGATAAAAGA
>JAOZRQ010000136.1 GCA_029940115.1 Desulfobacterales bacterium | reverse complement strand
TCAGAGGAATTTGCGAAAAGGAAGTCAACCTAAAAGAGCCGCACCCAAATGATATGTAAAAAAAATGACACGCCCTGTATATATAATAAGGATACACGGACACATTTCGTGAATGCGGATTGACATTCAAACAAAAAACGAACATAATCAGCAGATCTGCGACAGAGAGACCCGGTTTCAGCAACTTGCAAGCATTCACAGAGGAGGGAATTGACCATGAGCGACCGCATTTCCGTCAATCCCAAGATTTGTCACGGTCAGGCATGCATTGATGGGACGAGAATTCCCGTTCATCAGATTTTGCGGATGCTGGCCAACGGGGACAAGATGGAGGAGCTGATCGAGGATTATCCGTCACTGAGGAAGGATGACATCTTCGCCTGCCTCAACTATGCGGCCTCACTGGCTGAGGAGCGGATAACACCGATAGAAATCTTGGAAGAAGCCGGATGAGGATATTTGCCGATGAGAACATACCTGCAATGACAGTCCGGGAACTCAGGGCAATGGGCCATGATGTTGCAGACATACGAGGAACACCTGAGCAGGGAGCAGAGGATCATGATCTGTGGCCCATGGCCCAACAGGCAGGTCGGCTTCTGATCACCACGGACAAAGGGTTTTCAGAGTATCGCAACGAGGCCCATCACGGCATTCTGATAATATGCCTGAAACAGCCGAACCGTCGGAAGATACATCAGCGAGTCATGCAGGCCATGAGACGGCATGGCGAGAAGGAATGGCCCGGGCTCATGATCAAAATGAAGGATTTTGTCCAGACGGCATGGAAATCTCATCAAGATCAATCTCCCGGCTGAAAGCGCAAGCGGCACTGTCACGTCAGCCAGCCTGCTCCCACTTTCAGCCTCGAACTTGATTTCGGGTCAGGTATCGTTCAGGCAGCTCATGCGGGTAGCTTTATGCAAAAACATGCAAAAATGTTAAAGATTTTTAGCAAAAAATGTTTACTGGATATTAAAAGCAATGAACAAAAGCAATTTGCAAAATTGCTCTACATTGTATAATTAAGGACAAGTTTCGGGGCTGGCATGAAAAAAATGTCCATAATCCCCATTTTTTTCCATTATATTATCAGAGGGAGCAAAAAAGCGGGCGAATTTTTTCAAAATGATATGTAAAAAAAATGACACGCCCTGCATATATATAATAAGGACACGCAAATCGCAAATGCGGATGATTGACATTCAAATAAAAAACGAACATAACCAGCAGAGAATCCGATTTCATCTTCATGGGATTGGACGATCAAGGTTTGCATGGCGCGACCGGACAAAGGGTTTTCAGAGTATCGCAACGAGGCCCATCACGGCATTCTGATAATATGCCTGAAACAGCCGAACCGTCGGAAAATACATCAGCGGGTGATACAGGCCATGAGATGTCACGGAGAGAAGGAATGGCCCGGGCTTACGATTAAAATGAAGGATTTTGTCCAAACAGCATGGAAATCTCATAAACCGTGACCATTGGGGATTTTGAAAAAGGAGAACACCATGAACCCCATAAAATTCCTTGAAACCCGTGATTTTTTGGAAAACCGGGAAACCGCAGACAACAGACGACTCCCAATCATCAGAGAACTGCTCAAAAAAGAAATGGACGCCATTCCCGACGGATATCTCGAAGTGCTTTATAAAATTGTCAAGGCGCTTCAGCCTCAGCCGAAGGCGGCGAATGATGATCTGTCAGAATGGCGGGTGTTTGTCAGTGAAACCTACGGCAGTCTGGCAGATGACCCTATCGAACGGGGAGAGCAGGGAACTTATGAAATTCGTGAGGCGTTTGAATGACATATCTTCTTGACACCAACGCATGCATCAGATATCTGAACGGACGCTCCGAGTCTGTGCGGCGGCATGTGGAATCGCTTCATCCGAAGAACATTGTCTTATGCTCGGTTGTCAAGGCTGAGCTGTTTTACGGTGCCATGAAAAGCGCAAATCCTGATCGGAATGTTCGGACACAGAAAAGATTCACCGGCCGGTTTGTCTCGCTTCCCTTTGATGACAACGCGGCGGAAATATACGGGCGGGTCCGGTCAGAACTGGAGAAATCGGGGAGACCGATAGGCCCGAATGATCTGATGATCGCTGCGATTGCTCTTAACCACGATGTCACACTGGTCACTCACAACACAAAGGAATTCGACAGAGTGAAAAGGCTGAAGATGACAGACTGGGAATCCTGATGTGACAGAGACGGCCGTCTGGAATTTGGCAGACAACACATTGAAAGTCGGGAAGGGATGAGCCCAAAATCTGGTTCGAGTCTGTTCAGACCATGGCCCGGGTGTTGAGCAGCGAAAATCAGGAACTGCTGAGGACAATTGTCAGCCATGAACCCGTTTCTCTAAAAGAGTTGGAGGAGGTCACGGGGTGCAAGGCAAAGACGCTGTCCCGGAGACTGAGAGACATGGCCCGTTATGGAATAGAGGAAACATCATGCATTTTGTCAGAGATATCGAATATTTGGCTGAATACAAACTGAAACTCGTCTTTGAAGACGGCGTTGTGAAAATCGCTGACTTGGAACCGCATCTCGACGGCGAAGTGTTCGAGCCGCTAAAAGATGCTGATTATTTCAGAAAGGCGAGGCTCAACCCCGATATTGACACAGTTGTCTGGCCCAATGAGGCTGATTTTTCACCTGATTTTCTTTATGAAATCGGAAAAGCGTCGGATATGAATATCGGGAGCGAAAAAGCACAGGCAGCTTAAATTTCAACGCCGGGCTTCATGGGATTTTGAACCGTACCGGATCCCGAAGGCGAGGAGAAACGCCCTGTGGCTGCTGTTCAGCACCATACGGCTCAGATCATCGCTGTATTGGACAGATACTTTCCCAAGCAATACACTTGGCGTGGCGGTTCGCACATTGTGGTGCAGGATGACAACCTGAAAGGACTGAAAGATTATGGGCCGGAGGGGGACTTCAGCATTCCGGTGAAAGGCGGAAAAAAGGTGAAACGTCATTATGTCAGAAGACTTGTGAAAACAATTGATCTGCTTGAAGAAATGGGAGTTGTCAAAGATGAAAAAGGACCTTGATCATTACCTCAGTTTGTCCTACAAAATCGAAGTCGTGCCGATTCCGCCGGAGGACGGCGGGGGGTATGAGGCAAATCTTCCGGAGATCGGCAGATTCGCCATTGTCGGCGATGGAGAGACTCCCTCGGAGGCGATTGCAGATATGGAGAGAATAAAGGCGGAACAGTTCAGGCATTATCTGGAAAAAGGAATTGACATTCCGGAGCCGGGCGCGGAAAGCGGGGAAAAGTTTGGTGAACGGTTTATCATCCGCCTCCCCGCGACATTGCACAAGGAAATCGTCTCACAGTCTAGGGAAAACGGCATGAGCCCCGATGAGTTTGTCCTGCAATCATTATCTTCCATGCTCGGGCAGAGACATGGAACCCAAACAATCGGCGGCTCTTTTTAGTAACGCTCCGGAGTGCAAAAATGGAGCCGCTAGGCGGAATTTTTGCATTCTCAGAAGGTATGCTCCGTTTTATCCGAGCTTTGAGACCCAAAAGGCACATATCAAAGGAAAAAACTGAATGTTTCAGAGAAAGAGGAGAACAAGGGAACACATAATTGCCGATCTGAGTGTGAATCATGTCGAAAGATTTGTGCTTTTATGCGGTCACACAATTGAGAAGATATCCTCGGATTACGGCTATGACCTGATTCTCTACACCTACTCATCTGAAGGGGAGCTGGAAAACGGAAATGTCTATATCCAAGTCAAGGCGACGGACAACGTCAGATTCATCAGCAAGGGCCAGGCAGTCAGCTTTCCCTTGAAAAAGAGGGATCTGCACACATGGCTTGCGGAACCGTTGCCTGTCATGCTGATTCTCTACGATGCTGTCAGAGATTGTGCATACTGGCTTTACATTCAGGAACATTTTGAAAGCGTCAGAGACTTTGATATGAGGAAAGTGAAAAAATACCACAGTGTCAACATTCCTGTCAGCAATCGTGTTGGCAAGGGCAGCATCAGGAAATTCGCAAAATTCAAGAAAAATGTGCTGAGGCAGATATATGAAAACAAAATCAGACACCATGCCTAAGAATACAACATATGGGGAACTCAGGGAATTTTTGGCGTCTCTCGGTTTTGAGGAGACAAGGAGGAGCGGCCATATTGTCTTTCGCAACGCCGACTTTGACTCCCTGATCACCCTGCCCCGTCACAGGGGGGACAAATTTGTCGAATCCCGCCATCTCGCCATGGTCAGGGGAAATCTTGTCGGAAAAGGGGTGTTGGGCAAGGATGATCTGGAAGCAGAGATGAAGTGGGGATTCACACAAATTTGACAGATTCCGGATCGCAAAGCCAAGCGTTCAAACGCCTGGCTGAAACCCCGAAGGGGTTGGATAAACTAGCCCAGGGTCAGCGCAGCGCCACCCTGGGGAACGAAAGGGAACGAAATCGCCACCTTGGGGATTTTTTGACGATATGGAACTGACCATTTCCGAAATTCGCATGATCATTGATGCGCTCAGATTCAGGCTGGCCTGCATGGCGGAGGAGCAGGCCGGACTTGATGATTCCGAGGATGGCAGAATATCGGAGCTGTCGGGTGACATTTATCGTTTGGAAGGAGCAGGCCGGACTTGATGATTCCGAGGATGGCAGAATATCGGAGCTGTCGGGTGACATGTATCGTTTGGAAATGCTTGCAGACTGTCTGACAGATGAATATGACAGACGTGTCAGTGAGATCAGGGAAAAATCAACGGAGAGCTGAACTCGGACGATCTTCCGGATTCTGTGCGCAGGTCTCTGGAAAATCTGGCAAATTATTTGGAGAAACATGAGGATCACACTGATTATGACCGACACAGGGAATTGGGATTGCCAATCGGCAGCGGCATGGTGGAAGGTGCATGCAAATGGCTCATACAGCAAAGATTCAAATGTGTCGGAATGCGATGGGGCGAGGACGGGTTCAACAATTTGCTTCACCTGCGTCTTGCCTGGGCAAACAAAACTTATGATGAATTGTTTGAGCCACCTTGCTCCCCCAACTTGTGAATGCGCCCCGTCCACACGGTTGGATGTCAAAAGAGGCCACCAGGACTATGACCCATTCTACGACTTCGACGACGACGGCGAAATCGAGTATGAGGAGGTCTTGGAAGTGATCGGAAGCTGGTACGTCCCGTACGAAGATGAATAAATGAAAGACTCCTGCCCATCCGCATATTGCATGAGGATGAGTGGGAGTTTTTTTTGTGAACTACAGGGATTGGGTTTGGTAAGAATTGTCTTACGGGCTTCGGCATTGAACACCGAATCATTATTCCACAGGCCCGATGGATTTGCCGAAATTTGCTGGCTCCATAATGGTGAATATGAATAACATGATCGCAGAGTTGGAAATAACGGGCTTCAGAAGATTTGAGGATTTCAGCCTGCATGATCTGGGGCGTGTCAACCTTCTGGTAGGCTCCAACAACGGAGGAAAGACGTCGGTTCTTGAGGCCGTGGAATTGCTTGCCTCTTGGGGAGACCTCAGGCCGCTTTTCGATGCCATGACGCGTCGGGGGGAACATCGGTGGCCGGATCCTCAAACGAGATCGGACGTGGAGATGGACATATGCCGTCTGTTTTACGGACATATGATGGAACCGGACAGCCAATTCTCAATAAGCCAATCCTTACTAAACCTAATCCCTGTAGTACCCGACCAAATAACTTTTGGCAGGTTGCCTTAGTGCATAGTGCATCTGTCAAAACTTATTTGGTCAGTAGTCGTTACATCAAGAGGAAATTCCATGAAAAAATCACTCTTTTGTATCCTATTCATCCTTTTGTCTGCATCACTTCAGCCAGTATGTGCCGCGACGGAAATATTCATTGATCCCAAACTGATTGACCAAGTGAATGAAAATTCGTTTGATGTGAGGATCAGAGACGTGGTTGACCTGATCAGCTTTCGATTCATCATCAGTTATCCTTCCGATGTTGTCCAGCTTGAGGCGACAGTTCCTGAGACAGATTATATTTTTGAAAACACCGAAAGAAATGTCCTGTCTCCCAACATCACCGATGACCCCGGATCACTGACCTATACGGTGTTCACTTCCGGAACTGGGCCGGGGGTGACCCAGACAGAGGCGACGTTGGCCCATGTCACCTTTCAAATGAAGAAACAGGAGGATGCCGCGCTGACGTTTACGGAGGCGAAGGTGACAGACGGAGCATTTGAAACATCCGCCGCACCGGCTGTGGGCGGAGAAATCGCCCTTGTTTGCCGAATCACGTTCAGCGACGGCACTGGCGGAAGCGTCGCGCCGGTCGGAGACCCGCGCATTGACTCTGAGGGAAAGGTGGTTGTCAAGCATGATGAAAATCAGGGCTTTACCATGGCGCCCGATGACTGTTACCATATCGCTGATGTGACGATAGACAGTGTTGAGCCAGCCGGGCCAGTCGCTTCCCACACATTTTATGGCATCAGTCAGGATCACACCCTGTACGCATCCTTCAGCAACACGCTCATCATAGAAGCGAGTGCAGGTGAGGGCGGAACCATCTCCGACAGTGTCCCCGTGGCCTGCGGAGAGGACAAAACCTTCACCATCACCCCTGCCTCCTGTCATCAGATAAAGGATGTCAAGGTGGATGGCTCCTCTGTCAGGGGCGATGTGGAGACTGATGAGAACGGCACAGGAACTTACACGGTTGTGAATGTGAGAAACGGGCATACCATCCATGCAGAGTTTGAGAAGATTCTCTACACCATAACCCCTATGGCAGGTGATCATGGGACCATCGATCCGTCTAATGAGGTGACTGTGGAATGCGGTGATGAACCGGTATTCATCATAACCCCTGCTGACTGTCACCAGATAGAGGATGTCATCGTGGGTGACGCAGAGGAGGTCTCGGTCAAGGCAGACGTCGAAACTGATGCCGAGGGTGTTGAAACTTACACATTCCCGCCTGTCGCCAAAGACCAGACCATGGAGGTGACATTCTCCCGCATCGCTTATACCGTGGAAATTGAGGCAGGCGATCATGGAAGTGTGCAGCTCATGCTGGATGACGAGGAACAACTCAAAGTTCCCGGCGGCGATGCCGGCACGGTGCCCATGGATTGCGGCGCAGAGCCGATGCTCATCATCACACCCGATGCGTGTCATGAAATCGCCGACGTCGAGGTGAATGACACATCGGTGGGGGATGACATTAAAGTGGATGGATTCACAGGTTCTTACACCTTGCCGGCAGTGAGAGAAAATCAGCACATTGACATCTCCCTTGCCATCAGGGAGTACACCATAACCGTCACTGAAACGGATCATGTCGCAATAGCCGTCACCGAAGCGGATGATGTCACCATCGATCCATCCGGAACGATCTCTGTGGAATGCGGATCAGAGCCAGCCTTTACGATGACGCCTGTCCCGCTCCCGCCGGAGGCACTCCCCTCAGAGGACGGCTATGAAATCGCCGACATCATGGTTGGCGACGAGTCTGTCATGGAAGATGAAAACATGGTCGTGGAAGATTGGGTCGGGACATCTCACCAAGATAGACAGTACGGGGATCCATCTTTGCCTGTTCGATGAGGTGACCGAGGACCATGAGCTGAAAGTCACCTTTGAATGTGCAAACAGCCGTGATGTTACTGGGGACGGAATGGCCGATCTGGCCGACGCCATCCTGATCCTCAAGCTCCTTGCCGGCGCAAACATCACCGATGCCATCTCCCCTTGTGCGGACAGGGGTGAAGACAGCAACATCGGCATGGCGGAGCTCCTCGCCATCCTGCGGGCCATTGTAGCGGAATTGTAGTTGGGAGTCAACCGCCAACCCTGCCAGCGAAAAACATGAAACATAAAGAGATCATCATAACAGCCATCCTCCTTTTCGCGATGCAGGTGGGACTGCAATTCCTCGGGGGCGCGTTCCATTCCGAATTTGGGGGCCATCCTGATGAAGCCGCGCATTATGTCACCGGCCTGATGTTCCGGGACTATCTGACGCAACTCCCATTCATCTCCCCCATAAGATATGCGGAAATCTATTATGTCCACTATCCGAAGGTGGCCATCGGACATTGGCCCCCGTTCTTTTACATGGTTCAGGCCGCGTGGGGGCTACTGTTCCCCCCATCCCGCGTGTCCATGATCCTGCTGATGGCCCTTATGACCACCCTTCTCGCGCTGACGGTTCATCTGACCATCAGGAAAAAATTCGGCAATCCGCTGGCCATTGGATCCGCGTTGTTGCTGCTGACGCTCCCCATGGTCCGGCAATACAGCCAAATGGTGATGGCGGAGATGCTGATCGCCCTGCTCGGTTTCTGGGCCGTGACCTGTCTAAGCCGATTTCTGGACACCGAGAAGTGGGAGTGGATCGGGGGATTCACGCTATTTGCCACACTGGCGATCTTGACCAAGGGGAACGGCTTGGCATTGGCCCTGGTTCCCCCCTTGGCCCTGGTTCTCGGCCGGCGTCCCCATCTTCTCGCCCGCCGGCATTTCTGGTATCCGGCAGTCATTGTTCCCATGATTTGCGCGCCGTGGTACCTTTTGACGCTCAGGATGGCGAAAGACGGGATGATGAGCGAGTCGTTTTCTCTTGATTTCACAAAAGCCGCGATTCCCTTTTTTTGTCGGGAACTTGTGATGATCACTGGAATCGGGCTTTCGCTCCTGACAGGCGTCGGTTTTGTCAAACAGATCATTCTCCCCTGCCGAAAGCGCGGTGTGGGGGGAGAATCGGCATGTTGTTGCGCTCTCATACTCGGCGTGTGGATATTCCAGTCCCTGACACCGGCCAGCTTGGAGAGCAGGCATCTGGTCATGGCCGTCCCCGCGCTGCTGGTATTCCTCGCGGCCGGCATCCATTCCGTGGCAGAATGGTTGCCATTGCGCGGCCTGAGCCATGAGAAGCAGGTGCTTATGCTGATGGCCATCACGGCAGTTGTATTTGCAGTGGAGCGATTTGAACTGCCTGAAAAAGCATGGCACGGATTCGGGGAGCCGGCCCGACGGATCGTGTCAGATGAGAATTTTCAGAAATCGGTGGTTCTGATCTCATCAGACGAACGCGGAGAGGGGATGTTCGTCTCGGAGCTGGCCATGATGGAAGATCGGCCCGGGCATATTCTGCTCCGATCCTCCAAGATGCTGGCCAGCAGCGGGTGGAGCGGGAATCCGTACAACCTGACATATGCCACCCCGAAGGAGGTGATGGCCTATCTGGATGGGATTCCGGTGGGAATTGTGGTGATTGACGAATCGGTTCCCCGGCTCCCTTGGTATGAACACCATCATCTGCTCAGAAGGACAATAGAGCAGGTTTACAAGGCACAATGGGAATTTTTGGACGATTATCCCCTGACAAGGAACGGGCAAAGAATCGAACATGCCATAAAGGTCTATCGCCTGAAAGGCCATGAAAATCGCCAACCAAAAAGAGTTTGCGTGGAGCTTTCCAAGAAGATCGGGGGGAAGATTTGTGCGGATAATGGGCCTCCTTCATTTTGACTAAAAAGTGGTTCACACTTTCAGTTTGTAGTTCCGCCTTCAGGCGGTGCAACACCGCCTGAAGGCGGAACTACAAACTGCTTGCGGACTTGCCTGCCATGCTGATTCTTTACGAGGCTGTCAGAGATTGTGCATACTGGCTTTATGTTCAGGAATATTTTGGAAGTGTCAGAGACTTTGACATGAGGAGGATTTTAAGACGCATTTTCACCGCCGGACGGGGAATTGAAGCCGGCAATAAAGGAGAGTCAGATGGCTTACAGCGACTTCACGCTTAAAACAGCCCAGAAGGCCTTTAATCTGAAAATCGTGCGGGAGACAGGTGCCTTTTCCCATATCCAAGAGGCTCCGGTCAGCGATCTTCTTGCCTCCCTGCTGGAGGAGAACGTGCCGCTTGCAGTCTCCATCAACACAGAAAAGGCCCGCTCCGAGCTCATTGTGGCGAATGTTCTCGTCGAGGTGCGGAAGCTGTTTGACCGTGAGATCAGTCTGTTTTCCGGCACGGAGTTCAATGTTGACAAGGAAAAGGGATTGACTGGCTTCTGCGACTTCATCATCGCCAACTCCCCGGAACAGTTGTTTGTCACTGCGCCGGTGGTGACCATTGTGGAGGCCAAGAATGACAACATCATGAGCGGGCTGGGGCAGTGTGTGTCGGAAATGGTGGCTACGGAGATCTTCAATCTCCGGGAGGACCGAGAGATTCCCAAAACTTACGGGTCGGTCACGACCGGCACGGCCTGGAAGTTTCTCAGCCTAGAAAAGGGCGCGGTCCGCATTGACCTGAAAGACTACAGCATTGAGACGCCCGGGAAGATCACAGGGATACTTTCGGCCATGATCCGGCAGGAAGCCTGAAGGTTTGCGGGTCTTTCAAAAATGGTTTTGACAATGCAAGGATGAGCATGACAGCAGAAAATTTCAACACCATATTCAACCCGGATGTGATGAGGAATCTGTTCCCAGAAGCCCGCACGGACCAATTTTTTGACGCGCTTTTCGGAGATGTGTCAGAAGGGGCTTACGACATAAGTCTTGAATTTGAAGGATGCGGTCAGGACGAGCTGCATTTTCAGTTCCGCCTGAGACAGCGCCCCGGCAAATGCCTGGCGTGTCATCTCACTCATGGACTTCCGCAGGTATTCTCCCGACACCCGGTGGTAAATGTCAGAGATTTGGTTCGGGAGATTGAACGGTTGATGAGGGGGCATGGGAAATGTGCGGACTGGCGACTCGGCACCACACAGGAGGTGTCGGCACAGCTTCATGTGATTCCGCTCACCATTTCACTTGATCTTTCCGGTTAGTTCTGAGTTGTCCCCGACGTCTTTTATCAAGGAAAAGATGTCGGGGACAAGTATCAGAAACCGGGTTCTTTGTCCTTTCATATCTGCGGATATCCCTAACTACACCACTTTGTAAGTTCGTACCCCCTCGCCCGGCTCGGATTGGCAGATCCGAGCCGCCGGATTTGGCAATCCGGCGGGAGCCGAAGGGGGTGACGAACTTATGAATTGCTGTACTACTGTTTGATGAAATAAACGGCCCTGTCATCAAAATGGAGAAGGTCCAACTCCTTTGGCGGCACAGGAGTCGGCCTTTCGATAATCACCGGGATGATCTCAGGGGGATTCTCGCCAACCCTTTGGTTCATCTCAATGGCATGGAGCGTCTCCTTTCTCACCCATTCCGAATCCCGTGCCGCGGTGGACCAGAACAGGAAGAACACATCAGCCTCGTCAATCTTCTGGTACATCTTCTCCCCCCGTTCCCCGGGGTCCAGGTCCAAGGTATCCGGAAAGAAGCTGATTTTTATCGCCGAGAGCATCTGTACCTTGGGGAGAACATGGAGGCGATCTTCCGGGGCGCATGAGACAAACGCGTGTTTGTATCTCTTTGCCTCACCGATCGGCTCCGGTTCATCTTTTTTTTGCCCGGCAACCACCTTGAGTTCAAGGCGGATATGCCCGATGGGCAAGGAATGTTGCGAAACGGTCACCTTGCCGAGCATGCTTTTCCCGGGATAACCTTCGGGGATTTCCACATCAAAGGCCACGGATTCAGTTCTCCCCTTCCATATCAGGGTTTGAACCGGATCATGAATCGTGAGGCCCTTGATTTCAAGATGAAAAGTCAGTCGGGAGTCGCGTTCAATCTCTGTTTTCAGGCTGATGCATCCTTTATGGCCCGCATCTTCATCCCCAACCGTATTCGAGGCTTCTGTGGCTTTTTCGATCAGGTGGGCAAAGACCTGCAACAGAAAAGTGTCGCCGGGTTCGACTGTTAGAGGCGAGAAGGCGGTGCAAGCAACAGAATCCATGTCTTCTGATGCCTCATCCTCCTCGACCGTGACATGCTGTTGTGACAGTTTGAATTTTATCTCCTTGTATCTGCTCACCTGCGTCACAAACATCTTTTTCTTCTCGGCATCACTCAGGCCTTCGGACAACATGAGGGTTTCCAAATTCTCATACACCGCGTTGAACAGGGACATGGTGTCGGGATGGGCCTCGGCCTTTTTTTCCTGGATGTATTTGCCGATAGAGTCAAGCAACTGAAGAAATGAGATGATCACCTTGTCGTCCTTGCAGACCTCCTTGCACGCCTTTTTCAACCTCTCAATCTCCTTCCCGAGTTTCTGGATCACCGGATCGGTGATTTCCCAATCAAGTGACAGAACAATCGATTTCAACTCCCGGATCAATGAGCTTTTTTCATCTTCCCATTCCGAGGGAACGAATTCGTCGCCATTCTGAATCGTGACACCATCATCCGACGAAAAGGTCAGCACAAAAAGCCCTTTCCTCTCCGCGTAGCGGTCGGCATCCTCCTCCAAATGGATGTACGCGATCGCGCCGTAAACCTTCTTGTCCTGATATCTCGGAAAGAAGCGTTTGAAGGGTTCCAGATGCTTCTCGATGTGTTCATCCACCCCGCTGACGAACAGAGTCGTCCTGATCTCGACCACGATCACCACGTCCCTGTTTTCCAACAACATGTCAATCTCCATGGTCTCTCCGACCATCTGCCGTTCAATCCGCTGGCACGAGCCGGTAAGATTGATTCCCCTTTTTCTGAACTGTTCGGCCACCGACGGTTTCATCAGAAATTCCAGCAAGTTCCCCAAGTTTCTCCCCGGGTCCCTTACGATGCCGAAATGCTTGTCGAGCTTTCTGTCGCTCTCCCTTATCTGGCCGGATATCTCTCTGATCTGACGGTCGATCTCCTCCATCCGTTCCTTGAGTTCCTCAAAGATATGCCAGACGCTTTCAAGCCCCTTCACCTGTGGGTCCATAGACACCTCCGTAAACTCGGTTTCTGTTACTCGATCATCACGTTTTTCTGTCAGGCTTCCCAGTGGAATCGGGTCAGAAAACTTGATCATCGAATGTTATGGTATTGGATATCCGTAAACGTGAACCTGAATGTTCAAGTTTCGGTTCACGTTCAAGGGATATTGACAAAAAGCGCATACAACTGATCGCCTGCGTCTTTCACTTCCACCTGTTTCACGGCCACCTCGGTCCAAGCGGTGTCACCGCATGGCGGACAGTATTTTCTCATGGCCATCCCAGAATTGATCATCTCCGCGGCTTTATACGCGTCCGTTTTTTCGATGTTGACCGCTTGATCGGCAAAGGCACTTGCCATTGCCATGAAAAAGAAAAGACCGAACCATACCCGTTTCTTTGGCATAATTGTTCTCCCATGTAAATCAAGTTTGTGAGTTGGTTTCTGTAGGGATACTGAACAGCTTATAATTAAAGAATTAAACCAATGGCAGGAGAATGTCAAGGAAATAATGCGGACATGAGAGTTGTTGGTTGCCAGTTGCCAGTTGTCAGTTGTTGGTTGTCAGGTCGGTGGTCAGTGGCCAGTTGATGGTGGTCAGTTGCCAGTTGTGGATTGCCGACAACAGAAGCTGTTCATCGAAACTTGGCCCGCCATCTGGATAATCGGCGGACAAGTCCGCAAGTGTTGTTTGTTTGAAAACGTCCCTTGCCCGAAATTGGGCAGGACAGAAGAAACCCTTCCCCAAAATTGGCATTGCCGCAAAAGAGGCCGATAAGCGAAAAAAGTTCCTCCCGCCCTTGACAAAGCCGTTCCGCATGCTTATATTTAAAAATGGGATTGAGGTGCGCCGCGCCTCGGCCCGGACAGGACGACCAAGGAGGGTGAGACCATGGAAGCGTTGCAGGCATTGTCCCGAGACGGCCGGGCAGATTGGGGGACATATGAGGATGAGGTCCCCGAGGACATCACATCAAAGGATGGTCTGGCGGTCTCGGAGGAGGAGTACTGGAGCACATACTATAATGATCCCGACTTCGTTTACGAGTGGAACGACGGGCGATTGGAGGTGAGGCCGATGTCGGACGTCAAGGGAAGCGAGACCTACCAATGGTTTTGCGACATCATGCGATGTTATCTGAGGACGCATCCCGTGGGCAGGATGACCAACCTGGAGATCGGCTTCCGCCTGACCCTTCCCAAGAAGGTGGTGGACCGTGTGCCGGACCTCGCGGTGGTGCTGGACGGCAACCCGGCGGGGCTGGACGACGACG
>JAOZRQ010000003.1:12666-39910 GCA_029940115.1 Desulfobacterales bacterium | reverse complement strand
AGCTGTCTGAACGTGTCAGATTCTGTGAACATCTGTCATTCCGGGATTCTGCCTGCAAAGCCATACGTTCAAACTGCACACATCCACTTTCAACGGCTTTGTCGATCACGCGATGCTGTATAAGGAACATGCTTGGTTCCAACGGTTTTTGTGGTTTCCGACACAGGACAAAAAAATGAGTGAGAAGCAGGAAACCCGGCTTTTTCTTGCAGTTGGGAAGTCCGCCCGTTTGGAAAAGGTCGGGTTTCTCGCCCATTGCCCTCGGCCAAAACTTGAATCTATCCGAAAAATCATTGACACCTTGAAATAATGGCAGATTCAAAAACAGCGCATTTTTCCTGCAACACATTGGCACCATTGCTCAAATCTGTTGCTGGCAAATTATTTTTCGGATAGGTTCTTGATGGCCGAGTGACATGATGAACCTTCACTTGAAAAACATGACAAAACACGCATGCCTGCTGATGCTCATCCCTCCCCTCCTTTTTTTGGCGATCTTCTATTTCTATCCCCTGATGAGGATATTCAAGCTCGGTCTTATGCCGGAAGACCTGTTGGATATGGGAAGGATCCGGGATCTGATCCATGCCGACTTCTACCTCCGCACCCTCTGGTTCACCACTTGGCAGGCCGCTCTCTCCACCCTCCTCACCCTGATCGCGGCCCTTCCCGGGGCATACATCTTTGCCAAGTACGACTTTCCTGGCAAGAACCTGTTGCAATCCTTCACCACCGTCCCGTTTGTGCTCCCCACAGTGGTTGTGGCCGCGGCATTTCACGCCCTCCTGGGATCCCGGGGGATTCTGAACACATGGCTCATGGACGTGTTGGGGCTTTCGAGTCCACCGATTCAGATTGAGCAGAGCATCGCAGGCATTCTCCTGGCCCATCTCTTTTACAACTATACCGTGGTGATTCGCATCGTGGGCGGGTTCTGGTCCACCATGGAGATGGCCCCGGTGGAGGCGGCCCGGATTCTGGGCGCGTCTCCTTGGCAGGCATTCCAAAGGATCACCCTGCCCCTTCTGATGCCCGCGATATTGGCTGCATCGTTGCTGGTATTCATCTTCTGTTTCAGCAGCTTCGGGGTCATCCTGATCCTCGGAGGCCCCCGCTTTGCCACCATCGAGGTGGAGATTTACCGTCAGGCGGTGAATCTTTTCAACCTGCACACCGCGGCCGTGCTCTCTCTGACCCAGATTGTCTTCACCTTCGGGCTGATGTGGGGTTACACATGGCTCCAGCGGCGGACCACCACGATGATGTCCCCAGAATCCCGGAGAAAAACCCAGCGCGTACCCGCCTCTCTTTGGGAGAAGCTCATGGTGGGCGGAAATGCGGGGATCATCCTGCTGCTTCTCGGAACCCCTTTGCTGGCGTTGATTGTGCGCTCCTTTTCAACAGAGAGCGGTTTCTCTCTGATATTTTACCGGTCGCTTTTTGAAAACAGGGCCGGTTCCGTATTCTTCATCCCTCCCATCGACGCGGTGGCCCATTCGGTCGGCTTTGCATGCGCTACGCTGATCATGGCCCTGATGTTGGGAACACCGGCCGCTGTATCGCTTGCAGGCATGGAGAGCCGCCTCACCGCCTTGCTGGACCCGCTTTTCATGCTCCCCATCTCCACCTCCGCGGTCACCCTCGGCTTCGGGTTCATCATCGCGCTGGACAGACCGCCCCTGAATCTGAGGACATCGCTCATCCTAATTCCCCTCGCCCACACCTTGGTGGCCTTCCCCTTTGTGGTGCGCAGCATTTTGCCGGTCTTGCGCAGCATTCCCCCGAACCTGCGGGAATCGGCAGCACTCTTGGGCGCGTCTCCGTGGCAAGTGTGGCGACATGTGGACCTGCCGATCGCAGGCCGCGCGCTCGTGGTGGGGGCCGTCTTTGCGTTCACCGTGAGCCTCGGAGAATTTGGTGCCACTGTTTTCGTTGCCCGGCCTCAGACCCCGACCATGCCCTTGGCCATTTACCGTTTCTTGGGCCAGCCTGGGGCCATGAACTACGGACAGGCCATGGCCATGAGCAGCCTGCTGATGCTGATCACCTCCGCTGGGTTCATGTTTCTGGAAAGGCTGGGCGCGGGGCAGGGCAGGGAATTTTGATATGGAGTTCCCTGATTTCAGACACTTGTGGGAATGCCTTCCAGAATTTTCAGAGAACTTATGACTTAATAAGTACCCGGCCATAAATTTTTCTGTGCCCACCTTTTCGCTTTTTTTTGTGCCTCTGTGCCTTTGTGTGAGACAATCCTAGAAAACTTCTGGCCAAGTACTTATCCTTTTAAATTTCTGAAAAACATCATGAACGAAAACAACGAATCTTTTGAACAGAAGTATCGGAAACTGCAAAATGTCCTGAGAGACATGGGGTGTCTGCTGGTCGCCTTCTCCGGCGGCGTGGACAGCACCCTGCTCCTCAAGGTGGCGACGGATGTGCTGGAGGAGGATGTTCTGGCGGTGACCGCATTGTCGGAGACCACGCCCCGGCATGAGCGAGAGGACGCGGTCCGTTTTGCCAATGCGTTGAATGCAACGCATCTGCTTGTGGCATCCCATGAACTGGAGATCCCGGAATTCGTGGAAAACCCTGCGGACAAGTGCTACGTCTGCAAGAAAAGCCGGTTCGGGGATCTGGTGAAGCTGGCTCAGGAAAAGGGGTTTCCCTTTGTGGCCGACGGAGAGAATGTTGACGACCAAGGGGATTATCGCCCCGGCACCCGGGCTGCCCAAGAGTTGGGCATCAGAAGCCCGCTCCGGGAGGCCGGACTGACAAAGGCGGAGATACGCCTGCTCTCAAAAAGACTGCATCTCCCCACTTGGGACAAACCAGCCTACGCGTGCCTCGCGTCCCGCATTCCGTATCACAGCCCCATCACGGCGGAGAAGCTCAGGCAGGTGGATGACGGCGAGATGTTCCTCCGGGGGCTGGGCCTCCTGCCTCAACTGCGAGTCAGACACCACGGCGACACCGCCCGCATTGAGCCGGATCCCGAAGACATCCCGAAACTGGCAGAATCTGCCATGCGGAAACGGGTGGTGGAACATTTCAGGGGGCTCGGGTTTCAGTTTGTAACGCTTGACATGGAGGGGTATTGCATGGGGAGCTTGAATCGGGGGATGACATGAGCATCGAAACCAAGTGCATGATTCCATAAATGATGTCCGGGTGGAATGATTTTACTGACAACTACTAAGGATGGCTTATAAGAAGGGGACTTGCCTGTCCCGGAGGGACTTCTGAGAATAGCCCGGCAATTCATTGCCGGGTCACTGACAACTACAAGGATGGCTTGTAAGAAGGGGTTCTGTCTGTCCCGGAGGGACTTCTGAGAATAGCCCGGCAATTCATTGCCGGGTCACCGACAACCACTAAGTGATGGCTTATAAGAAGGAGCGGAGTTATGATTCCTGTTCGACCTCAGCCCGAACCCCCGGATTTTTCAGAGAAAGTGAAAATTCCCGGAAACAATTTTCTCAAAAATGATCCCAATCCGGATGCTGAATAATTCAATCGCCATGCTTACTGGCGCAGCATATCAGAAGATATGCGCAGAGCTTATGGCGGGGTTTGCGCTTATACAGGAGAAAAAAGAACCATGGACACCAACCACTTGAAAGACCTGCTGAAGCAGGTGAAAAGCGGCCAGATGAATCTGGACGCGGCCATGAACGCTTTGAAACGGCTTCCTTTTGAGGACCTCGGATACGCTAGGATTGACAATCACAGATGTGCCCGGACCGGGGTTCCCGAAGTGATCTATTGCGAAGGGAAGAGCCTCAAGCAGATTCAGGGGATCGTCAAGCGGATGTCCCTGCATCATTCCAACATCCTGGCCACCCGGGCCGGCCGTGAGGTCTTTGAGGCGGTTCAACAGGCAGAGGTGAAATGCGAGTACTACGACCCGGCACGGATCATCGTCGTCAATCCACAAGATATTGAGAAGATCGGGAACATCGTGGTGGTGAGCGCGGGGACCTCCGACATCCCGGTCGCGGAAGAAGCCGCGGTCACCGCGGAGACCCTCGGGAATCAGGTGAACCGGATCTACGATGTGGGCGTGGCCGGGATCCATCGGCTACTCAATGTGTGCGACGATCTCTTCCAGGCGAATGTCGCGGTGGTCGTCGCGGGCATGGAGGGTGCGCTCGCCAGCGTGGTGGGCGGACTGGTCTCCTGCCCGGTCATCGGGGTCCCCACCAGCATCGGCTATGGGGCCAGCTTCGGCGGGGTGGCCGCGCTCCTCAGCATGCTGAACAGCTGCGCGTCGGGCATCTCTGTGGTGAACATAGACAACGGCTTCGGCGCGGGCTATCAGGCATGTCTCATCAACAGATTGGGGGTCAGGGGTCAGGATGAGGAACAACACTTGGGGTGATGAAAAACCAATGATTTTGGTCAATTCTGACCGATCCCATTTTTGTTCCCCCCTGTTTCGGACGAATCCCCTCTGGTTCGGTCCTGAGGGCCTGTCGGCAGAACAGCGATGGCCACGGAAACGGCTGAAAAAAACGGGAATTTCCATCACCCCAGACAACACCCAACAAGCAACGGACAATACCCATGAAAATCGCATATTTCGACTGTTTTTCGGGGGCCAGCGGAGACATGATTCTCGGAGCCCTCATGGACGCGGGGCTATCCTTGGAAGTTCTGAAAAAAGAGCTGGCCAAACTTCATCTCAGCCATTTTGATCTTCAGGTGAAAAAAATTCTCAAGAAAGGCATCGGGGGGAGTCAGGCTTTGGTCATCCTAGAGGAAGATCATCACCATCATGATGATCATCACCCTCAACATCGCCATCTCCATGATATCAAGGAGATCATTGGGAAAAGCGATCTGGAAGAGCCTGTCAAGGAGCGGAGCATAAAGACATTCACCCGGCTGGCTGAGGCCGAGGCCAAGGTCCATCAGACCAGCATCGAGAATATCCACTTTCATGAGGTCGGGGCCATGGACGCCGTCATTGACGTGGTGGGAAGTGTGGCCGGATTGGCCGCCATGGGAATCGAAAAGATATATTGCTCGCCGTTGCATGTGGGAGCCGGGACAGTGACATGCGCTCATGGCACATTGCCGGTCCCCGCGCCGGCCACCGCCGAACTTGTCAGGGGAAAACCTATCTATTCCACCGGCGTTCAAGGGGAGCTGCTCACCCCCACCGGCGCGGCGATTCTGACCACCCTCTCCGCTGGTTTCGGGTCCCTGCCGGCCATGACGGTGGAAAAGATCGGCTACGGTGCGGGCACATCGGAGCCGGCCATTCCGAACCTCCTCCGGGTCATCATCGGAGAGGCCCCGTACGAGAAGGATGAGACAGAAAAGACCAGCGGCTACGAGACTGATCAGGTGGCCGTGATCGAGACGAGCATTGACGACATGAACCCCCAAATTTACGATCATCTCATGCAAAGACTGCTCGGCATGGGTGTCATGGACACCTTTCTGACCCCCCTTCAGATGAAGAAGAACCGCCCGGGAACCCTGCTGACGGTCATCTGTCGGCCCGACAGGCTGGGAGGCGTCTCCGACTTCATCATGAGGGAGACCACCACCATCGGGTTGCGCTGGCGAGTGGACAACCGGATCAAGGCCCATCGGACGATACAGGAGGTCCAGACCCGATACGGACCTGTCCGGTTCAAGACGGGCCGGGTCGGAGACGAGATCGTCAACGCATTCCCGGAATATGAGGATTGCAGGCATCTCTCCCTTGAAAAGAATATTCCGCTCAAGGATGTGATGGAAGAGGCCAGAAGATGCATCCTGGATGCAAGAGAAACTGAAGATGTTCAACGCCGCCACGATCACAAATAACCGGATCATTTCCCAAGCGCCAAAAAAATAAAAGTTGACTTCTTCAACAATCCAGCGGGGTTTGGATTTGGCAATCCGAACCGAGTGTGAGTGGATTGTTGCGGGCTTGGCAAGCCCGGTGGGGCAATCCGAATCAAGGAAGCCCTGCCGATCAGCCTTGTCGCATCATTTTTTTCAAAAAACCGGGGGTCAGCTGGATTTTCAGGGGAAATTTTCTTGGAAAATCCGCTGACCGCATAGGTTGAAAAAGTTGGCGCTGATCTTGACAACCTGTTGGCCTGTATTATGTTTCAAATTTGGGAGGTGAAAGAGGTGTTGCCCGATCCGCGAAGGCGGGAGCGACCATTCCACAAATAATGTCCGGGTGGATGTGGGACGATTTGAAAAAACGTCCTACTTTGGACGACCCGGACATTAATTGTGAGAAAAAATCTTAGTCACACATTTCAAACAGGGCTGCAGCCCCCATGCCCCCACCGATGCACATCGACTCCACGCCGTACTTCACGCCCCGCTCCCCCATGTTGGCCAGAAGGGTCGCGCACAGCTTCGCACCGGTGCATCCGAGGGGATGGCCCAAGGCAATCGCGCCGCCGTGAATGTTCGCCTTCTCCTGGTCCACCCCAAGTTCCCTGAGGCAGTACAATGCTTGGGAGGCAAAGGCCTCATTCACCTCAAACAGATCAATCTCCTTGATGTCCATGCCGGCCAGCTTCAGCAGCTTGGGGATCGCATATCTCGGTCCCACCCCCATCTCATCCGGCCTGCATCCCACAGTGGTGTAGCATTTGAGCTTCGCGACAGGCGTCACCCCCAATTCCTTGACCTTCTCCTCGGACATGACTATCGAAACCGCCGCGCCATCGGTCATCTGGGAGGAATTTCCCGCGGTCACGCTCCCGTTTGCCGCAAAGACCGGTCTCAATTTGGCCAGCCCCTCAACGGTGGTGTTTGCACGGAACCCGTCATCCGCTTCGATGAGGGTGGTCTCCTTCTGATAGGTGCCGTTTTTCCCCAGAACATGCTTTGTGGCAGGGGTGGGGACGATCTCGGTGAAGAGCTTCTTCTCGGTGGCCTCGGCAGCCCTCATGTTCGACTGACACGCGAACTCATCCTGCTCCTCCCTGGAGATGCCGTACCGCTTGGCCACATTCTCAGCGGTGATCCCCATGGACGTATAGAGGTCCGCGTGTTTCTTGGAATACTCCGGATGCGGCCGCACGATGTTGCCGACCATCGGCACAAAGGTCATCGACTCAAGGCCGCCACCGATGGTCACATCGGACCAGCCGGCCATGACGCGCAACGAGGCGAGCGCGATGGCCTCCAATCCGGATGAGCAGAACCGGTTCACGGTCGCGCCCGAGACGTCCACCGGGAAACCGGCAATCTGGGTGACGATCCGCCCGATGTTGAGCCCCTGCTCGGCTTCGGGAAATGCACACCCGATCATCACGTCATCCACATCTTTCATCTCAAGGTTTTCGGTCTTCTCCATCGCCGACTTCAGAATAAAGGCCAGCAGATCCTCGGGCCGGGTATCCTTCAAGGCCCCCTTGGCTCGCTTGCAGCCCGGGGTCCTCACGGATGTCACGATATATGCGTCTCTCATTTGTACCTCCGATGTAAATCAGTTTAAAGAGTTTTAAGAGTTTGTGAGTTTGTGAGTTTGTGAGTTTGTTGCACTTGAACGTGCACTTGAACGTACACGTGAACGTGAACTTTTGTCTTCACCATTTTTTGGTTTGGTGTAACAACTTATGTCCGGTTTTTGGCACACAACTTTTGTCCTCGGTTTAAAAGGAGGCCGAGCCAAAACCCGGTTTTTTCCCTTAACCTTCAATCCCCTTAACCGAAACCGGTTTTTTTTCTCTCGTTCGCCCAACCACTTTTGGCCTCAAAAAGGTTTCAGAGGTCAAACAAAGTAGAACGATTTTTTGAATCGTTCGTGTCAATCCCCTTGCTATCAAGGAAAACTCGAAATGTCAAACAAGTGGATTCCGGGTCGGATGACGGGAACCTCGCCTTGGGTCAATGACGCCCTGAGGTGATGCTGGTTCCCGTCATCCGCCCGGAATGACAGGGGCTTCGAGCTTCCAGCTTCGAGCTTCCAGCTTCCAGCTTCCAGCTTCGAGCTTCGAGCTTAATTCCTGAGGGGTTTCCCCTTTTTCAGCATGTGTTCCACTCTGGCGTGAGTCTTCTCCTGCTTCCAGAAGTCGAGAAACGCCTCTCTCTCGAGTTTCAGGATGACCTCCTCATCCACCTCACTGCCGCTTCGCGCGTCCCCTCCGCCGACGACATAAGCAACCCGCTTGGCCAGAAAGACATCATATTCGCTCACATATCCGCCCTGCAGCATGTTGAACAGCTCCGCGTTGATCATCCCCTGCGCGCTCTCCCCGAGGACCTTCAGCTTTCGTTTCGCAGGAGGGGCATACCCCTCATCCACCATCCTCAGGACCTCTTTTTTGGCCTCGCCGATGAGATGATCCCGATTAAAGACGATCCGATCCTTCGGCCCCAAGAATCCCAGGGTCCTGGCATCGGACGCGGAGGTGGATATCTTGGCCATGGCGATGTTCATGAAGACCGGGATGAAGTATTTTCCAAGGTCATAATCGGTCACCGCCTCAGGCACGGTGGAGATGAACTTCTTCCACAGGTTCATACACCCGCCGCCAGCAGGGAGCAGGCCCACGCCGATCTCCACCAGGCCCATGTAAAGCTCGGCATGGGCCACGATCCGGTCCGCCGCGCCAAGACAGACCTCACATCCGCCCCCGAGGGCCAAGCCATATGGCGCGGCCACCACTGGAAAGGCCGAATAGCGCGCCTTCTGAAGCCCCTCCTGGGCCATTTTCAGAAATGCGTCGATCTCCTTGAATTTACCTGTCTGGGCCAAGGTGCCCATATAAAACAGGTCTCCCCCGGCAGAGAACGCGCCAGGCATCCCGCCGGCCTGGTTGCCGATCACCAGCCCCACGCCGTTGGCATCCACATAGTCCATGCCATCGCCCATGAATTCCACAATCTCCTTGTTCAAGGCGTTCATCTTGGAGTGGAACTCACAGCAGAAGACCCCATCGCCAAGGTCCATGAGGGAGGCGGAAGCGCATGTCTTGGCGACCTTGTCCGCGCCCCTGAGGATGTTCAGGGATATCTCGTTGTCGCTGACGTCCATCGGTTGGTACGATTCCGAGACAAAATCGTAATAGGAGACCTTCCCCGCTTCGGTCTTGTAAAAGGAGGCATGGCCGGCCGCGAGCATTTTTTTGACCTTCTCCGGAACCGCCCATCCCTCCTTCTCCATCCGCTCAACCGATTCCTTCACGCCGATGGCGTCCCATGTCTCAAAGGGGCCCATCCCGAAATTGTATCCCCACTTCATGGAGTTGTCAATCTCAATCACCGTGTCGGATATCTCGGGGATCCGGTTGGCCGAATAGATCAGGCCATTGGCCAGGACCTTCCAGGCAAACTGCGCGCCCTTGTCCTCGCCGTAAACCACCGCCTTGATCTTGTCAGGCAGGGTTTTGGCCTTTTTTGCGTCCCCAAGGCAGGGGAAAGCCGGCTTGTCGTACTCGGCATATTCAAGGGTCTCGGGGTTGATCACCTTGCGGATCACCTTTTTCCCCGGCTTTTCGGTCTTATAGAAACCCGCCCCGACCTTTTTCCCGAGAAGCTTCTTTTCGATCATCTGGCCGACAAATTCGGGAATCACAAAGCTCTCCCGTTGCTCATCATCCGGGACCAGCTCATATGTGTTCTTGGAGACATGGGCCATGACATCGAGTCCCACCAGATCACTGGTCTTGAACATGGCGGTCTTGGGCCTTCCGAGCGCGGGGCCGAAGAGCGCGTCCACCTCGGGAATGGTCAGCCCATCTTCCACCATCTGTTGCATCGCCTTGACCATCCCCTGGACCCCGATCCGGTTCCCCACAAAGTTCGGGGTGTCCTTTGCCCAGACAATCCCCTTGCCGAGCCGGCGTTCCCCGAAGTCGGCCATGAACTCGAGTATCTCCGACAGGGTCTCCTCCCCGGGGATGATCTCAAGCAGCTTCATGTAGCGGACCGGGTTGAAGAAATGGGTTCCCAGGAAATGTTGCCTGAATCCTTGGCTCAGTCCCTCGGACATGTGCTTCAGAGGGATGCCGGAGGTGTTTGTGGAGACAATGGCCCCCTCCTTCCTGACCGTCTCCAGACGTTGCAGGAGGTCCTGCTTGATCTTCAGGTTCTCCACCACCACTTCCACAATCCAGTCACATTCGGCAAGCTTGTCAAAATCATCCGCCAAGTTGCCCACGGTGATCAGGTCCGCATCCTTTTTGTTCATGAGAAGGGACGGTTTCGACTTCATCACCGCGTTCATGCCTTCGTTGACGATCCGGTTTCTGGCCTTGGGATCATTTTTCTCCTCATCTTTCAGGTCAAACGGGACAATGTCCAAGAGCAGGGTCTTCACCCCAGCCCCGGCAAGCAGGGCCGCTATGCCGCCCCCCATGACACCGGAACCGATGATTGCCGCATTCTTGATTTTTCTGGGCATACAATTACCTCCTTGAATAAAATATGTGCAAAAAACCCGGCGTTTTCTGGCAGGAATCGGCCCATTCGGGAAAAAGCCGGGTTTCTTTCAGGGTTACAATTGTTTACACTTTTCCTGAATGAATGCTCATTCATTTATCAGAGGAACTTTGCCATGTCAAGAAAAAAACGCACAGGTGAAAATTTTTCTCAATCTGTTGAAAAGAAAGGCCTTATAAGATTTTTGGAATGGGAAGGATTTAAAAATTTTCTGCTTGATGAGACTGAATGATCATTCATTTATGAGGGGTGAAACATGAGGAATGAAATGTGAGACGTGACATGAAAGCGCAAAGATGCTTTGGGGAAACGCAATTTTCCGGAAAACGACACTTTGTTTGACATTTCATGCTTTCCTTGAAAAAATCAGCGAAATCCGGGTGATCAGCGGCAATCCGCGGTTCAAACTGTCCGCGATTTTGGGACGCAAAAAAGGCTGCTCAGTGTATCAAGTTGAAAGACAATGAATCTTGAACCACCGAAGATCGAAAGGCAATGAGACCGCCATTTTTGCACTCCCTTGGTTGAGCTCTCACAAACGCCTGACGGGATGGCCCGAGCCTGATGCAGGCGATGGAGGCGCAAAGATGGCCTCTTGGGATGACAAAGTCTCAGCCACCTGCCATCTTTGCACTCCTTTTGATTGAGCCTTCACAGACAATCATGGGAACACCGAATGGAGGCCCGTGGGGGCCGACATGTTTGTAGCTCTTCCCCGTGCAAATTGTGAATCACACGGATGGCCAAACCTGTGATGCAGGCGATGGAGGATCCCCTTCTCACCCGCAATCCATGTTGTGGATCAAGGAAGTTGAGAGTGGATTCTGCCGATTCTGCCCCATCGCAGTTCTAATATTCATAAACTTGCAGGCAGTTGATGGCAAAAAATCAAATATGCTGACTTTTTCCTTGTGTTTGGTTGCAGATTCTGATATTAATTTTGGCCAGATAAGTTTTGAGGGTGCTCATATAACCCTTAACAGGAGAAATCATGGAATTTGACACTATGTTTGAACAGGCTAGGGACTATGCTGTCGATTCGTTTCAACGGCATGTTTTATTTTGGGACATCATGCGAAAAAGGGGGAATGTCTATCTCGATCATGTCAAGGCAGGCCAGCCACCGGTTTTGAAGTTCGAATATGAGATCATCATGAACGGCAAGGACCTGGAGCGCCCCGTCAATTACAACCTTGCCCGGATCCTGCCGCCGGAGGACGTTGTCATAGATGATGACAAACGACCGGTGATCATCGTGGATCCGCGCGCCGGACACGGGCCGGGCATCGGCGGATCAAAGCGGGAATCGGAAATAGGGATGGCGTTGAATGGCGGACATCCGGTTTATTTCATCCTGTTTGAAACGGATCCGGTCCCCGGTCAGACGATCCCGGACGTTGAAAAGGCGGAAATTCAATTCATCGACGAGGTGACCCGCCGGCATCCCCGGTCCAGGCGCCCGTCGGTCACGGGGAACTGCCAGGCCGGATGGGCCATGGCCATGCTTTCGGCGGACCGCCCGGGCACAACTGGTCCCATCGTGCTGAACGGATCACCGCTTTCCTACTGGGCGGGGATTGAGGGAAAGGACACCATGCGGTACCTTGGCGGACTCTTGGGCGGCATCTGGCTCACCTCGCTCTTGTGCGACTTGGGCGGCGGCAAATTCGATGGCGCGTATCTGGTCCAGAACTTCGAAAACATGAACCCCGCCAACACCCTGTGGACAAAGCAGTATAACGTGTGGGCGGGAGTGGACACCGAGGAAAAGCGATACCTCAATTTCGAAAGATGGTGGAACGGGTTTTTCAACATGACCGAGGAGGAAATCTGCTTCATTGTCGAGAATCTCTTCGTGGGAAACAAACTGGAGCAGGGATCGGTGGAACTGGATGAGAAGAGACTTGATTTCAGGGACATCGAGGACCCGATGCTGGTGTTCGCCTCACAAGGCGACGCCATCACGCCTCCGGCCCAGGCGCTGAACTGGATTTTGAAAATCTGGGAATCGGAAGAGGAAATCAAGAACCAGGGGCAGGTCATCATCTACATGCTCCATCCGAGCATCGGTCATCTTGGAATTTTTGTGTCCGGCAAGGTCGCGGCCAAGGAGCACAAGGAGATCATCGGTTCCTATGACCTCATCGAATATCTGCCGCCGGGACTTTACGAAATGGTCATCGATGACAGTGACAAGGGGATGATTCCGGGCGCGAACTATTGGGTTCTTTTTGAGGAACGGACATTCGACGACCTGATGAAATTGGACGACGGCATGGAGGACGAAGAGGATTTTTCCGTTGTGGCGGCGGTTTCCGAGAAAAATGATGCCATTTACCGAACATTGGTCCGTCCTTGGATCAGGCCGTTGATCAGCGAAACCACGGCGGAAGTTCTGCGCCAGCTTAATCCGCTTCGATTTGCAAAGTATTCGATTTCGGATCTCAACCCCTTCATCGTCCCTTTCAAAATATGGGCCCCTGATGTCAGGAAACACCGAAAGGCGATCACCGCGGACAACTTTTTCATGTCAGCGGAAAAAAGCATTTCAAAAATGATCGTCGCAAACCTGAACGCCTGCGCCAATATGCAGGCGGCCGCATCCGAATATATGTTCAAATCGATATATGGGAATCCTTGGCTGAAGTGGCTCATGCTGCCGGCAGATGCCGGCAAGGCCGGCGATGACAGGCAAATGACTCGGAAACGATCGGATGACAGGGATCGGCAGTACTGGATCGGGCGAATGGGAAAAGGCGGGTTCCTCGAGGGATTGATCCGGGTGCTTGCGGCCATCGGCAAGGCCGACAGATCCTTCGACCGTGATGAATTTCTCAAAATTCAGAAGATCGTCCGGGAACACGACAGGCTCAAAACAATACCGGTCACGGAATTCAGGCGAATTGCCAGGGAACAGACCCGTCTGCTTCAAATCGACGAGGATGTCGCCATCGAGACCTTGGCAAGGCTCCTCCGCACGGAGAAAGACCGCAAGGATGTGCAAGCCATTGTGGAAAAGACCTTTGAGGACAATGTCATGGCCGAAGAGACACGAACGCTGATAAGGAAGCTCAAGAAAGCGGACATGGAGCATCCGGTGAGTTGAGGGCCATGGAAAAAATTGCCCGATCCCACTTGTCTTTTGGCCCGAATTCTGTGTTGCATCAAGGAGCTTGTCAGTCATAAGTTCTCGTAACATGCTGAAATCATTGACAGTCGAAAAGCAGGCGCAAAATCTTGGGTGTCAGTGATTTCGGACACTTACGGAAATCTCTTTCAGGATTTCCAGAGAACTTATGACTCACGAGCAAGGAGCGAATATCCAGATATGCACTCCTTGATGCGCCTTGAATCCGAACCAAAATCAGCGACATGAAGTCGCTGATCTTAGGGGGCAAGGGAGCTGAGAGGCTCATGCGATACCCGGTGGTGTTTTTTTCAACAAAAATGGGGCATCCTTCATCCATCAGTTTACAGGTTTTCTTGATACCAAAGGGAATGGGGCGAACGAGGGAAAAAAACCGGGTTTCGGTTGAAGGGGTGAAGGTCAAGGGAAAAGAAACCGGGTTTTGGCGCCCAGCTCCCTTTTGAGCCTTGAAGGGAAAGGAGACCGCCAAAATGACGAAACCACGGGCCCTTTCGCACAAATCATGAGGCGACAATCTGTGTCATCTGTGTAATCTGTCTAATCTGCGGTTCAAAATGCAGGACAAAAGTCATCTGCCAAAAGCCGGACAAAAGTTTCACCCACATCTGACAATCGACACACAAAAATGACAGACACCAAGGACTGCTCACACACGACAAGATCGCCAAAAAGCTGTTTCAGGGCGGTGGATATCTCCACTCGCTTTATGACACCCTAAAGGATCGCATCATACCGGATAAGCCCTTTGACAAATGGGTGCCGGAACAGGGGACCATCGAATTCCATCTCGCGGCCTTTACGGACCGGAGCAGACATTTCCTCCATGTCAGGGAAGATGAGATCGAACTCCTGAAAGAGATGGGAACCATCTACAAGGGGATTCAGCCCGGCAGATATCGGACATCCGAAGATGAGCACAAGCTTCGGACCCATGAAGTTCTGAAAACCCAAGAGGCGATTTTGCGAAACATCCGGCGGAACGTGTCCGACGAACTGCGAAACGCCCTGAACACGCTGTATGACCGGGCCAAGAGAACCTTCTTGAACCGAGGCCCGCTTTCCGAGTACCTGAATGATCGGTTTACCGAGAAAATCAAGGGGTATGCGGCCACCGGCACACCGCCGACAGCGGATCAACTACGGGCATGGCTCCCCCCGGACACGGTGGACTCGCTTCGTCATGCAAAGATAGATTCCATGCAGGACGCGCATGCGGAAATCGTGAAGCATGTGTGGAAAAAGGATGATGCGGACATCTATGTGCTGTCGGGAACGCCGGGCATCGGAAAGACCACCGCCCTGAGAAACATTCTGGCTGATTACGACCAAGGCTATCTGCTGGTTTATGTCAGCCCCCGGCTTCAGGTGAACACCGATCTGGTGGCGAAGTTCGATCCGACAGATGAGAGGAACCATCTCGTCGGAAAGGAGGAAATCATATGCCTGAACACCAATCGCGGCGGCGGAACAGTATTATGAACGAGCGGCTCTGAGTTGTCACAGTCTGAGGCTTCCAGTTGATCCCCAGTTTCTTTTCCTCTCCCCGGATGATGCGGACTCGCTTGAAAGTCGGGGGTACGGGGGGCCAAAAATCGGACTGGCTACAGAACTCTCGAAACCGGCGGGGTGGGAGAGGGATTCCGATATCCCGGGCACGGCGTGTTCAGCACGATGATGCAGGCGATCCACCGGCTCAATGTCCATCACGGTTACAGGCGCATCATCGCATCGGTCTCCACCCAGTCGAACAAACAACTCGCCAGCCGGGAGACGACCGTCAGCACCCATTTGAAGAAAATGTTCGGGATTCGGAGTGCGATATCCTCGGTGAGCTTTCCGGAGAACTGATCCGACGGTGGCAGGAAAAACCGGCGGAAGAGACCATCGTGATCATTCAGAACAGGGCCTCAGTGGATGCCCTCACGGAAAATGTCCATGCCCACGCCAAACGGCATCATCTCAGCCGTCCGGACATTCTCTCGCTCCACTCTCATTCCAGCCCCTCCTGCAAGCGGGATATTATCCTTGCCGCGTCGGATGAGGAGAAAAAGCGGAAGATACGGAAAGTTCCGGTGTCGCAGAAGGGCGACCTTGCCGACATCATCATCATGACCTCATCCGGGACCCGGGGGATCAGCTTTCCGAACGCGAGCAAAATCATCTGTGTCATCCCGACCTTTTCCTTGGAGAACAACTTCATGGAATTTCTCCAAGGCATCTATCGGGGCCGGGGGGGTGGAAAGGGGAACCGTCTTGACCGGGAGATTGAGATCATCATCCCCCAAGTTCTTGTATTGCCACCTTCAGGAAGTACCGAGGCAACGGAGGCGTCTCAGATTGCCAATCTGTTTGCCACCGAGATGATCATGCGGATGAGCATCCTCACCCGCATATTCGGCGCGGCGGATCTGTTTGGCAAGCCGGTCTCCTGCATCCCGTTATCCGGAAATCTGGTGGAAGGCGCGGCCCAGACCATCATGGACACCACCGACAGCGCGATCCGATCCTTGGAACACGCGCAGCAGCGAGACCCCGCGAATCCTGATCTCTGGTACGTCAAGGAGAATGTCAGAGAAGTCTTCAAAAATGAGACCACCATTCTCCGGAGCCATACCGATCAGGGGGTCACTCTCGTGTCCAATGCGTACAGGGATCGCCTGCTGAGACAATTCGTTCAGGATGCGAACCGTGGATTTGACGAGATTGCCCAAGGCGATTACATTCCCGAAGGATGTTATACTGTGGGGGAACTGATCCTGCAAAACTTGGATGGTCTCGGTCTGAAAGAGCAGAATACGCATTTCATTGAAATCCATGAGGAGGAACCGCATCAGCGGCTTATCACCTTGTGTGCAAAGTTGAGGAGGCTTGCCATGGACAAAGAGATGGCAAAGGGGGAGGGGGTGCGCGATCCGGCCAATGCGTTGCTTTCCATAATGACCGTGCTTGCCCAGACCCGCAGGAGAGCGATGTCGAAAGCCGGACCAACGGCTCGGATCTGAACCGGTGGCTCGTCCTTCCGATCAGCGCGTTGCATATCAATCATTTCTGGGAAGGCCTGCCGGATGCAGATCGCTTCAAGGCGGATATGAAAAAGCTCCTTGAACATTACTTCAGCGCGTGTCTGTGCCGGCCCAACTACATTCTGCCGTTGCATGACAATTACCATGACAGGAATCCCCCTTGGCTTCTGGTGAGAGGGCCGGAAATCGGCCAGCGACTTGACGCACAGTTTCAGACACGGTATGTGGTGAGTTCAAAGTCTCTGGCATTGCTGAATATCATGTTGCTGGGGAGGGAGTCGTGGTGGGAACAGGGCGGGATCGTCGGAAACTCCGGAGGCCCATCCTGAGGTCACGGACATCGTGGGCCTGCCGGAATGTGCGGGGGCCAATTGAAAAGACGTCACTCGACATGCCGACGAGGATGCCTGTACCATCTTTCCAGAAAGCGACACTTTGTTTGACATCTTGAGTTTTTCCTGATACCAGAGGGTTTCAGGGGCGCAAAAAAGGCTGCCCAGTTTATTGGGTCAAAAGACAATGGACATTGAACCACCGAAGGCCGAAAGGCAATGAGACCGCCATTTTTGCACTCCCTTTGTTGGGCTCCCACAAACGCTTGACGGGAGAAAGCGACACTTTGTTTGACATTTCGAGTTTTCCCTGATACCAGAGGGTTTCAGGGGCGCAAAAAAGGCTGCCCAGTTTATTGGGTCAAAAGACAATGGACATTGAACCACCGAAGGCCGAAAGGCAATGAGACCGCCATTTTTGCACTCCCTTTGTTGGGCTCCCACAAACGCTTGACGGGACAATGGAGGGGCAAATCATGGCAATCCCTTGATCGGACGAATCCTGGTTCAGACAGGAGGGGACAAAGGTTGCCCCCCAAAGAGACCCGGCTTCGCGTCAAGGGTCATTGGCGATCAAGTCGCACCAAGGTGGAACTGTCGGAGAAGCCGGGTTTTGTCCGCCTCAGACAATGGATGGACAAATCGTGGCAATCCTTTAATCCCACGAATCTTGATTCAGACAATGGGGGTCAAATCATGGCAATCATTTGATCACACGAATCACAGTTCAGACAATGGACGAGCTGATTTACGACCAGCTTTGTGACCGGCTCAAGGGAAAGGAAGCCGATTTCTTCGGTCAACGCGCGTCCGCCTATTTTGACGCATTCCGATCCTTGGCCGGCAGGAACGCGGACATAGATTCGCCCCAACGATCCGCGTTCCCTGACGCCCAGTTGCTGAAAACATATCCCGGGACCAAGGCGATCCTGCGAATCCCCACCATACGGTCCAAATAAGCGGGCAAATTCCCGCAACCTTGGTGGATGAGATAAAGCGGATCGTGAAGGTCAGGCTTTCCGAGGAGATGCCGACAGACGATATCGAGCCTATCCTTGAGACGATGGAGAGGCGACTGGATGAGCGCATCGGACATCTCAGCGATTTTCTGAGGGTGCTCGACCGGGACACATATGGCCGGATCCGCCGAACTTACGCATGCTGCGTGTTGCAACGGATGGCGGAGCAGTTGCCTGCGGATTCGCCTGCTGTTCCTTATGCGCGGCGGGTATGCGATTTCAACGAGCTCGTTCAGGGGACCTTGCCGGAGAGTGGTCTCTCCGATGATGACTTGGTTCTGCTGTTTCCCCACCCCCGGGGCAGGGGCACCTTGGAGCTTGATCTCATGTCGGAGTTCGCGTATGCGGACTCGCTGAATTCCCTTCCCTTCTGGATCACCTTCAGCGAGCTGCTTTCCGAGGAGACCGTGGGAGATACGGTCACCACCACCATGGGACAACATGTCAAGCTCAACGGCAAGGTCCCGGCCAAGGGCGCGGACTCGGTCTTCGAATTCAATGTGGGCAAACTGGAACGCATGGCCGAGGCCATCGGAACCGCGTTCACCAAAGGAGAGATGCCGCCTGATGAGCGTGCTGTCCAAAAGGTGTTGCGGATTGCCGTCCTCTACTATGTCGTTTTCCGGGAGGGCAACGGTCCAGACCACCCGAGAGACGCGCTCACCAACTTCATCGAATTCAAAAAGCATGTCGAATCGCTCGCCGGCAAGGTCAGGTTGGATGAAGTTCTGCCCCGCATCGCAAAGCGGTTGAGGAGCGGCATCGAAGTGAACAAGCGGATCCGGGCGGATTTCAAACGGCTGATCCAGAGCCGGAAGCCGGATGGCCTGCCCCTGAACCCGGAGAGGCTTTATCTGATCATCTCCCGGGGAATTCTCAACAAGACGACGGACATGGAGAACGCGTCTCCGATTGTGCCGCCGGCCCCTTATGTGACGAGCTACCTGAAATACCTGAAAGTCACCCGTCATCCTGGGGATGATCTTCAGGCCCTCATCAAGGAGGATGTCCGCCTCACCGAGTCGTTGCGTTACCTGACGCTGCCGGATTCGGAGCAACGGATGAGAGGAATGAAGCGGGATGCCGACCGTCGGGTGCTGGGGGTGCTCTTTCTCCCGAGGGACAATGAGATGCGATATTTCTCTGTGCCGTTTGGCGACATGACAAAGCTGATCATCTCTTATGACAGAAGCCAGATTCACGGCCTGATTCCCGGATCGGACGAAAAGGACGAGTATCTTGCCGCGCTCGCCCAGCTCATCTATGTGTTGCTCGCGTACGGTGTGCTCAAGGCGGTGACTCGCATGGATCAGGGGGCTTCCCAGTATGCGGAGAAACCGATGATGCTGATGCTCTCCTTATTCTCCACCACCCCGCGCTTCCTTGTCCTGCCGGAATCCGGAGAGGAGGTCAGGGGGTTCACCCATGATGCCCACAAGGCGATTGAGCATATGGTCAGACAGCATATGCCGACCAAAAGCCAAGGATTCAAGGTGGCGCGGTCCGCTGAGTGGGATGAATCTGTCAGCCGTCTGCACACCCCGTCGTCAAGAATGGATGTTGCCTGTGTCCATGTCAAAAAGGAACTGACCGAGGGGTACCGCTTCTGGAACATCATCACTGGCCTTTCCTCCGGCATGGACGCGCTGTGGGAATTGCCCGGGGAGCCGAGCATGAAACAGGTCGCGCTCATCAGCGTGACCTCCCGGCCATGTGACAGGCTCGGCAAACGCTCTCAAGGGGATCGCGCGGTCATGTTTGGACAGATCCACCGCTTTGAGCATGAGATGGCGGAAGGCGTTCATTTTTATCGTCATGGTCCGGTTCAGGCCCTCTGCGATGATATGGACGCGGTCAACACCTTCAGGAATCCGTCGCTCCTCTTTGCCAGCATCAGAAGATTGTATGAACAGGGGGTTCGGGATGTGGTCATCGTCACCAAGGTGCCGTTCACCCGCCGCATTCGCATGACCACTTATGACAATTCGACCTATACCAACCCGACCATTCTCCGGGCCATCCATCAGGAGATGCCGGATATGCGGGTCTATCCTGACGATCATCCTCATGGGGTATCTGGCCCTCGGCTGTTTTCTCGATGCCACCTCAATGATGGTCCTGACCCTGCCGGTGATCTTTCCCGCGATCCTCAAACTTGGGTTCAATCCGATCTGGTTCGGCGTGATCGCCGTGCTGATGATGGAGGCTGGGCTGATCACCCCGCCCCTCGGCCTGAACATCTTCGTGATCGCAGGCGTGGCAAAGGTTCCCATGGAGACCGTCTTCCGGGGATCCGTCTATTTCCTCGCGGCCATCTTCCTCGTGGTCCTATTGGTGACCGTGTTTCCGCAGATCGCCCTGTTTCTGCCGGGAATGATGCGGTAATCCTGCACACAGATATTTCATCAATGTGAGACCGGCCTCCGCTTTGCTCGGCATACCTCCCTCAGAGGTGGAACATCTGTTCAGCGGAGATTCTGACTCATTTACGGTTGACGCCCTTATCCGCATGCTTGCCCGGCTGGGTGTCCGTCTGGAACTGACCGTGCAAAAGGAAGAGGTCGCATGATTCCTCATATCCCCTATCTCCGGATGAGAGCTGCGGAATGACCATGGATCGGATGCTGGAGTTGGGCCTCCCCGAAATCCGTTTTCCTCGTGGCCCTATTGGTGACCGTGTTCCCGCAGATCGCCCGGCACTCAGATGTTTCATTTGAAAAGTCCCTGCAAGATTCGGATCGCATCTGCCATGCTCACCTTCCCATCCTCCCTGACAATCGGAAGCATGAGTGCTGGGGACATGCCGCCAGCCAATATCCTCAAGGCCTGCATCGCATCTCTTAGGTTGGGCGGCCGTTGAACCGGTGCGCCCTGATCCCATGTCGCGCCGAAAATGGCACCATCATGCCCGTTTCCGGAATGGTCCTTGATGCCCTCCCAGGGCCAGTCCATGGGCCAGTAGCCGGCCAACCCCTCCTCATTGCCCTTCAGACCGACATGCAGGCCAGCTTGGATATCCGCCGGGGTGCGGACTTGGTTCCAGACTCGGACTTCGTCAATCGCCCCTTCAAAGGCCCGATCTCGCGCCCCTGACTCGCCGATCAAAAGCGGAAATCCGCTGTTCTCCGCTATCGGACCCAAAGGGGGATCATGGGGCTGATGAAGCGTCTGTTCTTCGCCGTTGATGTACATCCTCACCTCATTGGCGCCGTCATATGTCACGGCGAGATGGTGCCATGCATTGAGTGCAATGGAATTTTCCGGCGTGTTTGATGCGACAAAGGAACCGTCCGGGAGATCCATCGAAAAAACCAGACTATGATCATTGTAGTTGCTGCTGGTGTTGTTCAGATAGACGACAAACTTGTCTTTGTCCAACACCCTGCCATATCCCCAAATTGTCCGCTCTCCCCATCCGGATGGCCGGATCCAGGCTTCGAGGGTCAATGGACCGGTGAGATTCAGTCCGTCCCCTTTGCCGCAGTCCGCATGATCGTCTCCGCCGTCGAAAGTCAGGCCGAAACCGACGGCCACCGTCACGGTCACGGTCGCGACGTCGCTCGCATTCCGGGTGTCGCTGAGGGCATAGAGGAAGGTGTCCACGCCGGCAAAACCAAGATCTGGCGTGTAGGTGACGGTCTGGTCCGGATTCATCTCAACCGATCCGTGAGCTGGATCACTCACACTCGCCATGTGCAACGCATCGTCATCCACATCGCTGTCATTCGCCAGCACGGCGATTCTGACCGGCGTGTTCGGATCCGTGAAGGCCGAATCATCCTGGGCCAAGGGGCCATGGGTCCCATGGAGGATCAATTCCCAGGAGACATGAGTGCCCTCGGTTCCGTCCGTGAGATCGGAGACCGTCAGCCGCCAGTCTCCGATACTCGGTTCATCCCAGTGACGCACAGTCATCAACTTCCAGTTGTCATAATCCGAATCGGTGTCCCTGTGGGGTTCAGCCAGCAGACTCGGTGTGCCCGATGGAGCGGTCAGCATCACTTGGAGATGCCCCCGGTCGTCATGGATGGCGTTGAAAGCCACCTCAACATGCTCCAGCTTGAGGTTCTGATCAACCGTGATCACGGAGGAGACACCTTCGGAATCATTGTCAGGGATCGGTTGGCTCACCATTTCAGGGCCATAAGACAAGGTGGAGACCGTCGGCGACGTCTTCCATAAAGACGCGAAGGAGACCGCCGCGGCCGCGTCGAGCCGGCCGAATCCGTATTTGTGGTTGACGTGCAACCCCGCGGCGTTAAGCGTCCAATCGTTGTCTCCGGGATCGTTTCTGACCGCGCTTTTCACCAGGATGTGCTGGACATCCCGCCAAGAGAGCGTCGGATTCGCCTGTAGCATCAGGGCCACCCCCCCGGCGGCCAAGGGCGCGGACGCGGAGGTGCCGCCGAAATTGTCCCGGCAGTCACCGGTGGCGGTTCCCCGTCTGCCCAGAAGATCTGTGGTGGTGATGCCGACGTAGCCGCCGATGTCTGTGTCGCTATGCGTGGTGACCAGCATGGCCGCGCCCGGTTCGCCGTAATCGGTCTGTCTTCCCTCATGATCCACCGATCCCACCGCGATGGTGAACCGGGAGTTGGCGTAGCCGTCATAGTTGATGTTATCATCGTATCTGAGACCGTTTCCGGAGGCCCATACAAAGATGCTCCCCAGACCGCCCCGCCCCTCCCGAATGCCATCTTCCAGAACTTTCAGGGTGAGGGGGCCCGGCCCTTCGAGACGCCTGGCATCATCATCCGGTCCCCAGCTGTTGCTATAGATGTGAATATCTTCACGATGGTGAGAGAGCGCGTCCGCCTCGTCCGCGTCGGTGTTTTCAGATGCGATCAGACGCAGGCCTGCCAGTCCGGCCCGGTACGCCACGCCGATCCCGCAGGTGTCATTATCCCGGGCCGCGGCCACGCCGCCCGCGGATGTGCCATGTTCATCATAATAGGAGGGGGTCGGATCCGAATCCCTGCCATTGAAATCGTAACTGAGATCTTCCCGGTAGTTCAGGACGATATCTGGATGGGCATGCTCCAACCCATCATCCGCAATGCCAATCACCACGCCCTCACCGGTAAGCCCTTGGGCCCACACGGGGATCACATTCACATCTTCTCCGGATTTCCCCTGGGTTTGTCCGACGTTCTCAAGATGCCATTGTTCTGGAAAAAGGGGGTCAGAGGGGTTATGGGTCCTCGGTCCTCGGTTCTCGGTTCTCGGGAAACGCCATCTTGCGATCTGCTGTTCATACCATTGGATATGGCTCTCTTTCCCCAACCTCGATTCGGCTGAAAGGGACCTCTCCTGTGTGTGGGTTCCGGGGATTCGGAATCGGTAAGTATGGGGAAGCCGGCCGATCGGTCCCCAATTTTCCGCGTCCAAGTCTTTTGCCAGAGTGTCCGGATCCTCATCCGGATCCAAGCGGATGGCCCATTCATCTGTGATGATCCGTCTGTCAGGGGAGCGGGTTCTAACCGCCGACGGTTGGCTTCCGGCCCCGGCACCATTCACAACAGCCTCTGAGGGAATGATCATGAGCATGAGGCCCAGCAAGATTGAAAATTGAAAACTGGGACAAAAAAATGAGCGGGAAAAGAAACCCGGCTTTTTCGGGCGAGGAGTCGGCCCATTTGGGAGAAAGCCGGGTTTCTCGCCCATCCGCAACTTTTTGTTCTGTACACAGAATTGAAAATTGAAAATTGAAAATTGGATATTTGTTTTCATGTTTCACCCTCCTTCAGGTGAAAGAAACCTGCTGATCATAACGGATTCAGGGGAGGCATTGAACTTCATGGGCAGGGCGGCGCCTCCCCGAAAAGCGCCGCGAGCAGACAATTGTCAAACCCTTCTCGATGACAAAGAGGCCAAGGGAATGGATGACTGGAGTTTTGTTTGGTTTGGAGGGATTGCCAAATTTCAGTTGTCCCTGCGGACAGGACAAAATTGTGAACGAACTTTTCGGGAAAACCCGGGCATCCTTCATCCATCAGCTTACAGTTTTTTGAGACGAAAAAGTTTGTGGTTCCGCCTTCAGGCGGTGCCACACCGCCTGAAGGCGGAACTGCAAACTTTTCCCATCCGAAAAGTGCAAACCACTTTTCATATGAAATGAAGGATGCCAAAACCCGCAAAATATTTCCAAATCAACAAAGGCCTGTCCCCGACGTCCCCCGACAAAAGACGTCGGGGCAGGGATGTCAGGAACAGATTCCGGCAGGAGCGGGGAATGGGGAAGTTGTTCGGTTGCAGTTCCTTCAAACTTCATCCTTTCACCACATCCGCCAGTCTCACCGTCTCATCCGACAGGCTGAAGATCGCTTGGATGACCTCAAGGGGTCTGACGGTCTTTCCAGGTTCCGATTTGAGTCTCATCTCAAGCTGCTGGGGGGAAGGCATCTCGATTTTTGCAACCGCCCCCCTCAGATCCGTCTCTTTCACCTTTCCCTTTCGATTGACCCGGGTGAGGATGAACTCAGACCGGTTCAGAAACGCGGCCAACTCCTTTTCATCAAACGCGCCCGCCTTTATCTGGATCCGATAGCCTATGGATTCAGGCGGCTTGCGGGAAGATTTTTCCGGGGCAGGTTCGCATCCATGGATCAGGAATCCCTCCGGGATCTGGGCATTCAGACCTTTTACGACATGTTGCGGCACGACCGTGTCCGGCACGGTCATATAAAAGAATTCCCCCAAGCTTTCCATGCCAATGGGGAGCGGATCCTCAAAGGCGATCTTCGGCATGGGGTGAAACCCCTCCGAATATTTGACAGGTATCCCGGCCCGGCGGATGGCGCGCACAAAGATGTTCACCATCTCAAGATGCCCGAAATGTTTCGCCTGCCCCCGCTTTGAGTAGGAGAGCCTCAGCTCTGTGAAGTGGGCTGCCGGCGGTTTGGTGCTGGGTGACTGTTGACTCCTCTCTGTCGAGAATGCCTTGAACACCTTTGGCGCGACTCTTTCAAAGTCGCAGACACCACACTCGTTGCACTCCCCGTTCCGGCAGTCTGGTGTGCGGATCCCTTTGAGCGCGTGCTCCCACTCCTTTTTCAGGAACGCCTTGGTCACGCCAATGTCAATATGATCCCAGGGGAGCGGCTCATTTGTGTCCCGTGGGCGGATGGTGTAAAAGTCCGGATCCATCCCCTCATCGGCAAAGGCCTGCTCCCATAACGGAAACTGAAACCCGTCGCTCCACCCGTCAAACTTGCACCCCTTTTTCCAAGCCGTCACCAACAGACGGGAGAGATGTCTGTCCCCGCGGGCCCAGACCCCCTCAAGCAGGCTGACCTCGGGATTCTGCCACTTGACCTGAACTCCCGGCATCCTGAGGCGGTCCTGCAGGAAACGGATCTTGTCCCTCGACTCCTCCAAGGCGATCTGCGGCGCCCACTGGAATGGGGTGTGGGATTTGGGGATGAAGGTGCCCACGCTCACATTGAGCTTTCCCTTGCGCCCCTTGGGGAGCTTGATTTTCCGGAGTTCCCGGACTCTGTCCGCAATCGCCTGGAGATCCGTGTCGGTCTCGGTGGGGAGGCCGACCATGAAATAGAGCTTGATCACCTGCCATCCCAAGTGGAACGCGTCCCTCACGGTCTCAAAGACATCCGCCTCGGTGATGTTCTTGTTGAGCACATCCCGGAGACGCTGGCTGCCTGCCTCAGGGGCAATGGTGAAGCCGGTCTTCCTGACCCTCTTGATCAGGCTCATCAGTTCCGGCGGCAACGTGCCTGCCCGGAGCGAGGGAAGGGAGACCGCGACATGCTGTGACGCGCATCGGGCCATGAGCTGGGTCATCAGCGGGATGATGCATCCGTAATCCCCTGTGCTCAGGGACAACAGGGAGACATCCTCATAACCGGTAGCCGAGAGGGAGGCCGCTGACAGGTCAAGAAGGTTCTCTGGGGAGCGCTCCCGAACTGGCCGGTAAATCATGCCAGCCTGACAAAAGCGGCACCCCCTTGTGCATCCCCTCGCGATTTCGATGCGGAGACGATCATGCACCGGTCTCCCGTAGGGAATGATGGGGGCCTTGGGGAACGGCGCGTCATCAAGGTCGTTGACAAGGGTCCGTTTTGTTGGTATGTGTTCAGATTCATGGGGCAGAATCATCCGGAAGTTGGCAAAAAACGCGGGGATGTAAACCCCCTCAATGCGGGACCATATGTTCAAAAGGGTGTCCTTGTGACCATGGGTGTCCGCTTTCCATCTGAGCCATGTCTTTGCCATTTCCAAGATCACCCGTTCCCCATCTCCGATCACCATGGCGTCAAAAAAATCGGCCACCGGCTCGGGATTGCAGGTGCAGGGGCCGCCTGCGATGATCAGGGGATGGGTCTCGTCCCGCTGGGACGAGAGAAAGGGGATGCCTGCAAGGTCAAGCATCGTGAGGATGTTGGTGAAGTTCAGCTCATAAAGCAGGCTGAAGCCGACGAGGTCAAACTGGCCGATCGGGGTGCGGGTCTCCAGCGACGTCAGGGGTGTGCCAGATGATCTCAGTTGGCCCTCCATGTCGCTCGCGGGCGTGTACACCCGCTCCGCGAGGATGCCTGTCTCCGCGTTCAGGATGTGGTAAAGTATCTGAATCCCGAAATGGGAGGTGCCAATCTCATAGAGATCCGGAAACGCCAAGGCCACACGAAGCCTGACCGTGGCGGGTTCCTTTCTGACACTGTTGATCTCCGAGCCTGCATATCGGCTCGGCTGTTCCACCAGTGACAATATGTGTTGTATGGTTTTCATGGTTGGTTAAAATGATCTCCTTGAGGAATGAGTGTCAAACAACCTTCACAAACCCCGGATGAGCCCAGCTCTCAGGCCTTTTGCGGTCATCTGCGTTCATCTGCGGTTCCTGTGTGCAGGACAAAGGGTTGGAAAGGGCGATATGCCCCGACAAAAACGTCGGGGCAAGCTTTTTTTTCCAAATGGGCCGACTCCCCATGTGCAGGAAAAAACCGGGGTTTCTTTTTTTGTCCTGTACACAGTTGCGGTTCACATGTTTTCTCTTGTGGATGTCAATTCATATATCAATCTCTCTGCCTGTTGTCAAGTTGCTGAGTTCTGGGCTGCTTGGGTTCTGGAATCAACCCGGAACCAAGGATCCATGACCAAACAACATCCCGGCCCACGCTCGTTGGCCCACGCTCGTTGGCCCACGCTCGTTGGCCCACGCTCGTTTCGGATTGGCAAATCCGAAACATCTGAAACATCTGCCGGATTTGGCAATCCGGCAGGAGCTGGAAATGGGTTGGCCCACGCTCGTTGGCCCACGCTCGTTGGCCCACGCTCGTTGGCCCACGCTCGTTTCGGATTGGC
>JAOZRQ010000003.1:0-12566 GCA_029940115.1 Desulfobacterales bacterium | reverse complement strand
CTGGAAATGGGTTGGCCCACGCTCGTTGGCCCACGCTCGTTGGCCCACGCTCGTTTCGGATTGGCAAATCCGAAACATCTGAAACATCTGCCGGATTTGGCAATCCGGCAGGAGCTGGAAATGGGTTGGCCCACGCTCGTTGGCCCACGCTCGTTTCGGATTGGCAATGTCATGGCCCACATACATGGCCCCAAAAACTTGGACAAGGGCCTGAATTCTCAAACACAGACACGCAGAGAACCCAAACAAGGACCCCGCATGTTCGCCAGCGACAAACACAGCCGAGTCAAAGCACTTCAGAAAGAACACCATTTCATATCCGCAGTCCTTGACACCATCGGCGCGTTGCTGGTGGTTCTTGACAAGGAAGGACGGGTGGTTCAGTTCAACCGGGCCTGTGAGGAGATATCAGGATATTCCTTTGCTGAGGTCAGGGGAAGGCACATATGGGATCTGTTTCTGATTCCCGAGGATGTGATGCCGATCAAGGCCATCTTTGAGGACATCAGGGAAGGCCAGTTTCCCAACAGGCATGAGAACCACTGGATCAAAAAGGATGGCACCCGGTGTCTGATCGCCTGGTCAGACACCGCCCTGTTTGACGAGAAGGGAACCGTCGAATATGGCATATGGATCGGCTTGGACATCACCTACCGGAAAGAGATGGAAGAGGCCCTTCGGGCCAGCGAGGAGCGGTATCGGGCCCTGATTGAAAATGTGAAAGACGGGGTCGCGCTCATTCAGGATGGAAAACTGGTCTTTGCCAATGATGCGTTTTCAACCCTGTTCGGCTATGAGGGGCCTGAATCGCTGATGGGAAAACAGGTGATCACCCTTGTTGACAGCCACTTTGAGCCGGGATTCAAAAAATTTCTGGACACCGCGCTGGACAACAAATCCTGGGGAGTGCCGTTTCGGGGAAAGTGCCTCACAAATGAGGGCCAAGAATTCTGGGCTGAAAAACGGACCAGTGTGATCAGTCACAAGGGAGACCCCGCCATCCTTGTGACGGTTCGGGACATCACCGAGATCATGCTCTGGGAATTGAGCATCAAACAGGAGGCCGAATATTTCCGGAGTGAGAATGTCAGGCTCAAATCATCCATCGGAGAGCGGTACCGACTGAGTCACATGATTGGCAAGAGTCCCCTCATGCAGGCGGTTTATGAACTGATCCTGAAGGCGGCCGCGACCGACGCGAATGTCATCATCCTCGGCAAATCAGGGACTGGAAAGGAACTGGCCGCGAAGGCCATCCACGAAATGAGCGACCGGGCGGACAAGCCCTTTGTCGCGGTGAACTGTGGGGCCATCCCTGAAAACCTGATCGAAAGCGAGTTCTTCGGGTACAAGAAGGGGGCCTTCACCGGCGCGCATGCCAACAAACACGGTTATCTTTGCGAGGCGCACACTGGCACCCTGTTCTTGGATGAGGTGGGGGACATCGGCCTGAGCATGCAGGTCAAACTGCTCCGGGCCATCGAGGGGGATTACATGCCGGTGGGAGACACCAAGGCCCGGATGGCAGATGTCCGCATCATCACCGCCACCAACAAGGAGCCTTCGGAGATGGTGAACCAAGGCCTGATGAGAGAGGATTTTTTTTACAGGATCAGTGTGATCCCCATCACCCTGCCTCCGTTGAAGGATCGCAAGGCGGACATCCCCCTTCTCGTGGAGCATTTTCTCAGCCAATATGGAAATGGCGAGAACAGACTGACCCTTCCGACAGATGTCATGAATGCCTTGCTGAATTATGACTGGCCCGGGAATGTCCGCGAACTCCAGAATGTGCTCCAGCGTTTTTTGACGGTAAAATCCCTTGACTTCATGAACATTTCCGCGGATACTCTCCCTTATGACGCGGTATCTGTTCCAGACAGAAAGACAAGGGACGACGGTCTTGATTTCCAAGCCACTCTTTTCGACTTGGAAAGAAATCTCATCCTCAGCGCCTTGGAAAGGGTCCGCTGGAACAAAAGCAAGGCAGCTTCGGCCTTGGGCATTTCCCGAAGATCCCTTTTCAGGCGGATGAAGCGGCTGGGCGTATAGGGCCCGGAATGGGCAGTTTTGTCCCAAAGGATGGTTTGTGTCATCATTTAAGCATGTTATTGACCATTTCTGGCAAAATGGGGGCGGAATCCGCCCACTCATGCTTGCCTGTCACGGGTCATCAGGCGCGGGCAAAATGAAACCTTGCAAAAAAAACCGGAAGTCGTTCACCCTTGTTCCCTGATCTCCGGCATGTCAATGTGCAAACGGACATACATGATGCTTGAGGCTCCGGAATTCTTCAATGAGCCGGAAAACAGCTTGCACCTTTCTCGTTGTCCGCGCTTGCCTCGTTCCGGATGGAAAGGGCATGGTGCAAACAGTTGAATGAAAGATGCGGAAAGAAAAGTTGACTGAATTATGGCATGGTTGTTGCATGATGGTTACAGTATCCGCAGCTCTGAACACCCCGCCTCTTTCGGGCCGGTGTGACAAATCCGAACCGCCGATTTGTCAATCCCGAAGCGTGGGAGGGAAAAAATTCAGGTCTGCTGAGAAGATGGCTTGCGCCCTGTTCCCAGCCCCAAAAACATGACGGAGGTTTCCACAATATGGCTTTAGATCCTGCTGTAAAGAAAAACTGGGTAGAAATTCAGAAAAAATTTGATTTTCCGGTCAATGCCATCGGCGTCAAGATAAAGCCCAATGATGAAAAGACCCTCAAGGTCTGGAAAGAGGAAGGCGTTGATCAGTTCATGAAAAAATGAGGAGACTCCCTGCAAGGGTGGCTTTTTTTGTTGATTTCTTTGAACGGATGCGATATATGCGGTATTTGGATGGGATGCAGGGGGTTGCAACACCCTTATGACTGATCTGTCCCACTCTGGCATCCGTCAGTGAACAGTTGCACTTTTTGCCCAGCACCAGCAGATCTGAAACCCGGCTTCTGTCCACTCCTCTGTGGGCGAAGCCAAGTTTCCTTGTGACCATCAAGTTCTTGGATCTGCTGAACACAGAACAACAAGGGGGAGTACCGGCCAAAAGTTTTCAAGGATTTTTTTGGCGCGCCAAAGAATCCAAGCTTTTTGAAACAAACACCTGAAAACATAATGATGAATGATGAATGATGAATATGGCGAGACACTGAATGGGCATGAATTTTCCATTGAACGGATTCCAAGTTGAAAAAAACATCCTGTGCGGTTAAGAGGCGGTGGGTGTCTGTGGCGGATTCTTCAGGAGGAATCCCGACGGGTTCCCAAACGTGGAAGCTCGGTTTCGGAGGCTAACCGAACAGGTCGAAAACTTTTGGCGAAAAAATGTGCTCTGTTCCCTATATATATAAGGATGCCTTTATCCTTGACAGAAGTGAACTTGCCATTCCTGTGGTTCGCCATGTTCGGGTCTTATCAGATGATGATCTCTCTCCCCGACTTTTTTGTGGGGAAGAGGATGCCGGAGAGCGGATTTTTGTCTGTTCATCCTGAAAATCTGCGACTTGTGTGGTTGGCTCCCGAATTTTGACGGGCGGTTTTCTTGAAAAACCGGCTGACCGCCAGACCTTAAACAAACAGAGTCAGCATATCTGAAAAGCAAGGATACCTTGGTTTCTGACACAGTGCCGCGTTCCCCGACAAACCTGTCCCGATCCCCGATAAGAGATGTCGGGGACAAGCTTTTCCCCGATAAAAGATGTCGGGGACAAGTATCGGGAAAGATGTCGGGGAGAAGCATGGAAACCTGATTGTCCAATCCCCAGAAGCTTGCCCCGACATCTTTTGTCGGGGGTCTGATACCGGGTTTCCCTCATTGAAGCCCTGTGTGAGAAGAAACCCGGCTTTTCTTGCAAGTCGTTCGGGACGATTTGCAAAATCGTCCGACAATGAAGTGTGAACTGACAAATGAAATTTTGGATATGCTGATAGTCAAGAACAACAAGTGGGAATTCTGACTTGAAGACGATCTTGGTAATAGATGATGACAAGATGATCCTCCGCTTGGCCACCGAGGCTCTCAAGGATTATTCCGGGGGATTCAATGTGATGACCGCCTCAAACGGCAAGCAGGCGTTGCAGATACTCAGCGCCTCCAGTGTCGATCTGGTCATCACGGACCTCAAGATGCCCGTGATGGACGGATATGAGCTCTTGTCCTACATGAGCAAGCATCACCGGAACATCCCCGTGATAGTCATGACCGGATTCGGCTCCCCTGAAATCGCAAAGCAGCTGAAGCAGAAGGGGGTGTTGCATTACATTGAAAAACCGTTTGAGATCAATGTGCTCAGGGAGAAGATATCCGACGTGCTCGCGGTCGGCTCAAAGGGATACATTCACGGATTCACGCTGGCGAACTTTCTCCAAGCCGTTGAGGTGGAACAGAAGACCATCACCCTCAGAATACGCTCAAAACGAAGGGTCGGATACTTGCACCTGCAGGAGGGGGAACTGATTGACGCGGAAGCCGAGGAGTTGATGGGGGAGAAGGCCGCGTTTGAAATCCTCTGCTGGGATGACGCTGAAATAGAAATCCAGGGGATCCGCAAGCGGAAAAGGAGCATTGACTCCTCTCTGATGAACATACTGCTTGAGGCATCCAGAATGAAGGATGAGAGAGCCGATTCAGAGGAGACGTCCCAAGATGATGTGCTGGATGAGGCGGTCAGACTTGCGGAGGGACATCATTTCAAGGAGGCCCAGTCCATGATCGCCGGCTATCTCAAGGACAACCCGCGCAGTCACAAGGGATGGCTCTGGTGTTCCCGCATCATTGTTGTCATGAAATCCATAGAGGCATTCCTCAACAACGCGGCCAAACTTGCTCCCGATGATCCTGAAATCATGGAGGACATGAAAAAACTGAGCCTTGCCAAAACCTGTGTGAAGGCGAATCAGGTTCGGCGATGCCCCTTCTGCTGGTCTCCGGTGGAACTCAGGTCCGCCCAGTGCGCCTATTGCAAGTCCCATCTGTTCATACATGACCGGTTCTTCACGTCTCAGCGCAATGTGGTTCCTGAAATCTTGGAAAAGGCCATCGAGAGATACACGCGGGTGATCGGCAGGGAAAAGAACATCAACGCACACTATTACCTGAGCATTGCCCACCTCAACCTCGAACATTGGGAGGAGACCCTGAACCTGTTTCACAAGACTGTCAAACTTGCCCCGGAAAAGAAGGTCTTTTCTGACCAGTTGCACAAACTTCTGAACTACATGGCCCTGGAATCCTCCACCGATGCGTTTCAGGCCGATCTGCCGGCCCAAAAAAAGGATTCCCCGTCCGACGGGCCCACCGGCACGGAAAAGAAGAAAATCCTCGTGGTGGAGGACAGTCCCACCACAAGGAAGGTCATATCCATCACCCTTGGTCAGAAGGGATATGACATCATTGAGGCAAGGGACGGTCTCGAGGCATTGAGCCGCCTGAATGAGGAGAGACCCGATCTGATCCTGCTGGACATCATCCTGCCCAAGATGGACGGATACAAGATACTCTCCATCATAAAGGACAACGCGCTCTTCAAGGACATCCCCGTCATCATGCTGACAAGCAAAGACGGAATGATCAACAAATGGAAGGGCAAGCGGGCCGGTGCCGCCGCGTATCTGACCAAACCGTTCAAACCGGAGATATTGGTGGAAAGCATTGAAAAATATCTTTGAAACGTGAAGCGTGAACCAAGGAGGAATCATGAGCAAAGCGAAAATCTTGGTGGCAGATGACAGCCCCACCCACCTCAAACTCACAAGCCAACCACTCATCGAACAAGGATATGAGATCGTGACTGCCTCGGACGGCGAGGAGGCGATTGAAAAAGCCGAATCTGAAAAGCCCGCGCTGGCTGTGCTGGATGTGGTCATGCCCAAACTCAACGGCTTCAAAGTGTGCAGGAAGATCAAAACCTCACCCGAGTTGAAAGGCATCAAGGTGATCTTATGCACGAGCAAAAACCAGGAGAGTGACAAATTCTGGGGGGAGAAGCAGGGAGCAGACGCCTATGTCGTCAAGCCATTTGAGGAAAAGGAGTTGTTGGACAATGTGGCTAGGCTTTTGGGGGGTTGATGCTTGATGTTTGATGCCTCCAGTTTCAAATTTTAACGAAAGGCTTATTCGCGATGGATTCCATCCCTCTGGAAAAACTGATCGCTGAAATTGACAGGGAAACGGGGTGGGTTGCCGAAGGGGGCCGTAAGACGACCGCCTACGGGCATGATCAGTATATCCATTTTTTTTTGGAAGACATCCCCTTGGCCATTCCCCTTTCCAGTGCCTTGGAGATCAGCCATCGGCCTGACATCACGCCGTTGCCGAATCTTCCGGACTGGTTGATCGGGGTCAGCAACATACGTGGCGAAATCGTCTCCATTGTTGATCTGAAGGCCTTTTTCAGGATTCTGTCCCGCAGGGCAAGGCGAAACCGACGCTTCATCATCGTGCATAATCAGGAAATGAAAGTCGGAATGCTTGTGGACAAGATTGCCGGGATACTTTCACTGGCTCGTTCCGATGCCGAAATGATCCGAAGCAGCCCATACGGGGAAGGGGAGATATCCGCCTACATATCGGGTGTCGTGGCCATGGGAGAGGGCGACACAGAAGATTTGTTGAACATCCTTGACATAAACAAGATTTTGTCTTCTTCGCGTATGAATGCTTTCAGATCCGAAATATGAAGGCTGTGTACAGGACAAAAAAATGCCTGAGCCAAGAAACCCGGCTTCTTCTTGCGGTCGGGAGGTCGGTCAGCCTGGAAAAAAGCCGGGTTTCCCGCCTGTTTCCAACTTTTTGTCCTGTACACAGATATGAAGGATGAAATGTGAAGGATGAAGGATGAAATGTGAAGGATGAAGGATGAAATGTGAAGGATGAAATATGGGGTGTTGCTGAATGGGGATTCGGTTCGTTGGCAAACAGGGGGCTGAATGATATTCTGCACCACCTTTAAAATATGAAGGCTGTGTACAGGACAAAAAAATGATTTGAGGAAGGAAACCCGGCTTTTTCTTGCAGTTGGGGAGTCGGCCCGTTTGAGAAAAAGCCGCCCATTCCGAATTTTTGTCCTGTACACAGATATGAAGGATAAAAGCTGGTTTCATCCGTCAACCTTCATCCCTCATCCCTCATCCCTCATCCTTATTAGAGGAGTCCGCCTGATGCCCAGGTCACCCAGTGACGAGATTGTACAAGGATATATTGAAGAGGTCAGAACCTATATTCCTTCCTTGACCCGGGGACTCGAGTCCCTCAAGCTCTCCCTTGACACCGAACAGAACTCTGGTGTCAACATGAGCCAGGGGGATCGGAGCGAGGCCATCGAGGAGGCTCACAGGCTGGCCCACACGATAAAGGGAGCTTCCGCCATGGTGGGGATGTACGGGTTGAGCCACATTGCCTGCCATATGGAAGACGCTTTGGAGGATGTGCTCTCGGGAAAACTGACCTTCACTGATGAGGCGTTTCAAGTGATGACCCGCACAGTGGGACATTTCCAAACCTATTGCGCGGACTATCTTGACAAAGGGGTGGATGCCCGGGACATGCTTGAAGAGACGATACTCGGGTTCAGGCGCATGCGAGGTCTTCCCCAAGAACAGGATGCGGAATCGCTGGAAAAGTTGCTGAAAATTGTGCCGAAACATGAAGGCCCCCCCGCTCCCGCCCCCCCATCCCCTGCCCCTGCCCAATTTTCAGGCATGGGCACGGTTTCGGGCATGGGCATGGACGGACGGATGCAGGAGCCGAGAAAGGAACCATCCGATGGAACTTGTCAGGGGAAGGAAGAACTTCTGGCGATTCTGAGATCCCTGCCGGATGCGGGTGCGGACGAGGAGGAAGAGGAAGCATGGCCTGAAACATCGGAAGTGGGGCAGGAAGGGGCCACAGACACAGAAGATCTGATGGGGCTGCTTGATTCCATATCAGCAGGAGACGGGGAAGGAGGCGTGTCCGCGGCGCCTGATGCCGACGAGGCCGAAGACCTGATGGGACTGCTCGAGGCTGCCACAGAAGATGAGGAAGACCCCGGGGATGCCGAAGGTCTGATGGATCTGCTCGAGTCTGTCTCAAAAGGTGAGATGGAGGGGGAAGATGGCCTGCCATCCGCGGATGCCCCCGAAGACCTGATGGCCCTGCTCGATTCTGTTTCAGAAGGGGGGACAGACGGGGAAGATGACTTGCCGGAGGGCATTCCCCAAGATGTCGAGGACCTGAAGCCCAGCAAGCCGCCAGCCCTCAACATCCCACCGGAACTGCTGGAGGGATTTCACGAAGAGGCAAAAGATCATCTGCAGAGCTTGGGACGTTCAGTGAACACCCTTGAGGCCGAGATCACGGGTCCCCTGACCATCTCGCCAGGCCACAGGGAGATCATCCTTGAGATCCATCGATCCGTCCACACCCTCAAAGGGGCCTCAGCGGTGATGGGACTTCCGAATCTTTCGGCATTTGCCCACAGCACCGAGGATCTTCTCGACTGGCTGTGCGAGACCGCGGAGGAGATCAGCCCGGAGATCGTCACCGCACTTGCGGACGCGACAGCGTTGCTGGAGACGCTGATGGCCCAGCCCGAGATTCCCCAAAGCAAGAGGGCCGATGCCCTGAGGGACCAGTATCGGAGGATCATGAAAGGTGCCGGGCCGGGCCCTCGGACACGGGAGCGGACCAAGGACGCGGGCCAGCGAGCGACGTCCGTTCCCGAAACTCATGCGGACCCGCCATCCCCAACACCTGTCCCCGAAGACGTGGGGGAGACGGGTGATCAGGTTGCAGAGGCCCTGTCACCCGAGCCAGCTTCCGACCTTCCGCCGGAACTGCTGGAGAGCTTTTATGAGGAGGCAGAGGAACACCTGCAGGACATGGGACGTTCCATCGGCATCCTCGAAACCGACATCATCGAGCCCGGCACCATGTCGCGTGACGAGAAGGAGATCATCCGCCAGATCCGGAGATCGGTCCACACCCTCAAAGGGGCCTCCGCGGTGATCGGCCTGCCCAACATCTCCACATTCGCGCACAGCGCGGAGGATCTCCTCGACTGGCTGTATGAAACCGCAGGGGAGATCAACCCGGACATCATCTCCGTCCTCTCAGACACGGCGTTTCTGTTGCAAGGCCTTGTGGAACGCCCCCAGGATCCCCAGACCACCAAGGCCGAGGCCCTGAAAGCCGAGTATCAGAAAATCATGGGTCTCTCCCCGGCCTCCCTTGTCAGGGAACCGGCCTCTGAACTGAAGCCTCCAGGACCTGACGGGGACAGGCATCGGGGAACAGTGGAAGAGCTGCCCTCTTCCCCAAACGCCGCAAAGAAGAACGACCGAGACACGCATACGGCTGTCTTTCAGACGAAAACCCTCAGGGTCGGAATGAAACGGGTGGATGATCTCGTCAACCTGGTGGGGGAGCTGATCATCGCGTCCAGCGCATATGATCAGAAAATGGATGTCCTCATGGCGGTGATCAATGAACTCGAACTCTCCCGGGACCGCATCAGGGACGTTGCCCGGGACATGGAGGTCGGTTTTGAGGTGAAGGCCCTGGACCAGCTTCAGGATTCCGAATTCAAGTCCGACAAGACCGAATCCGATTTCAAGGATTTTGACACCCTCGAACTGGACCGGTATTCCAGGCTCAACCTCATCATCCGCACCCTCAACGAATCGGTCATTGACGTGGGCGCGATCAATACGAACCTCGCCAACCTTCATAGTGACCTCGACGGTCATCTAAACCGCCAACGGGTGATTCTCAGCGAGCTTCAGGACAAGATGATGCGGATCCGCATGACCCCCATGGCGACCATCACCAACAAGTTGCGGCAGACGATCCGTGATGTCAGCATTAGGCTCGGCAAGAAGATCCGATTGGTGATGGAGGGAGAGGACATTGAACTCGACCGGGTGATATGGGAAAAGATCACCGATCCGCTGATGCACATCCTCAGAAATGCTGCGGATCACGGGATTGAACCGCCGGAGTTGCGCCAGGCCTTGGGAAAGCCGCCAGTGGCCACTGTGAAGCTCGCAGCCTCCCGTGAGGGGAATCAGGTGGTCATACGGGTCTCGGATGACGGCGCGGGGATCAATTATCCGGCCATCCGGGCCACCGCACGCAAGGCCGGGATTTTGGCGGATCGGTTGGATGAGATGTCCGAGGAGGAACTCGCGTCCCTCATCTTTCAGCCGGGGTTCAGCACCCGGGGAAAGATCAGCGAGGTCTCGGGCCGAGGGGTGGGGATGGATGTGGTCCGGGAGAACATCCAAGATGTCAAGGGAACCGTTCGGCTCATCTCTTGGGAGGGCAAGGGGGCCCGGTTCACCATCCGCATCCCCCTGACTCTCGCGGTGATGCGGGGCCTGCTCTTCACGGTGGGGGGGCGGATGTTCGCCATCGCGCTGAATGAGATCAAGGAGATCCTCCGCATCGATCCCGAAAACATCACGGATCAGATAGAGGACGTGGTGAAGATCGGCCCCGAAATCCTGCCCCTCTACCATCTGACAGAGCTTCTGAGTGCCGATGACCAAAGCCGGGAGAGCACCGTTTCCGGGAAAGAAAGTCGGGGACAGGCATCCGCATCTGCGAATCCGCTGGTGCTGGTGGCCGAGGCCGGAGGAAAACGGGGGGTGCTGGCCATTGACTCGTTGGTGGGTCAGAGAGAGATCGTCATCAAAAGCACGGGATCCCATCTCCGTTATGTCAGGGGCATATCCGGCGCGACCATCATGGGGGACGGCAGCGTGGTCCCCATTCTGAACGTGGAGGAGCTTCTTCGGACAGAGATGATTGCGGCCGAGACCGAGGCCTCCATTGATCAGCAACTGATGGATGAGAACCCTCTTGAAATCATGGTGGTGGATGATTCCGTCAGCATCAGACAGGTGGTCTCCAGATTGATGGCAGATCAAGGCTGGAAGACGCATACCGCCAAGGATGGCATTGACGCGCTGGAAAAGCTGAGAGACATCCGGCCCGACCTGATTGTCTTGGACATCGAGATGCCGCGCATGAACGGGTATGAGTTTCTGAGCGCGGCCCGGGCGGAACCTGCGTACCGGGACATTCCTGTGGTGATGCTCACATCGAGAACCACGGCAAAACATCGGCAAAAGGCCATCACTCTCGGGGCGAGGGGATTCATTGTCAAACCTTACAATGATGAGGAGTTCATCAATCTTGTCCTGAAGCTGACGGAGAAGTGAGGCCTTGCCCCGGTTCCTGAGCTTGTCGAAGGACGCCCCTCGCCCAATCCGTGTGGTGGTGGCCGACGATTCGCCTTTTGTCTGTCGCCTGCTGACGCAATATCTCGAGTCGGATCCCGCCATCCGTGTGATCCGGACCGCGAGTGATGGAAATGAGGCCACAGAGGTCGTCATGAACTGGCGGCCGGATGTGCTGACTCTTGATCTGAACATGCCGAACATGAGCGGTCTCGACGCGCTCAGACGCATCATGGCGGAATGCCCGACGCCGGTGGTGCTCGTCACCGGTGTGAGCAAGAGGGCGGCCATCATGACCAAGGATGCCTTGGCACTCGGTGCGGTTGACTTTGTCCTGAAATATTCACGGGATGTGGCCGTTCCGCCTGACTCGCTTCGCCGTGAGATCATCGCCAAGGTCCAGGTAGCGTCCCGGATAAAGGTGATCCGGACCATTCCGCCCATGGGGGCAAGGGGCAAGGGGGGCGAGAGGCATCCTTCGACAAGCTCAGGAACCGGGGTCAGCGGCAAGGGGCAAGGGGGCCATCGCCCATCGCCCCGGTTCCTGAGCTTGTCGAAGGACGCCTCAAGGCTCGTGATCATCGGTGCGTCGACCGGCGGCCCTCTCGCTTTGAAGGACCTGCTGTCTTCTCTCGCAGAGACTGAAAATTGGGCGATGGGCGAGGCCTGCCCTCGACATCCCCCGACAAGAGATGTCGAGGGCAGGCTTTTGTCGGGGGATGTCGAGGGCAGGCTTTTGTCGGGGCCTTCCTTTGCGGTGGTGATCGTCCAACACATGCCCGAAGGGTTCACCGGAATTTTGGCGGCCCAGTTCGACAGGCTCTTTCCCTTTCCTGTGAAAGAGGCGCGGGAAGGGGACAGGTTGTCTCCGGGAACCGTGCTGATTGCCCCCGGAGACCGGCATCTGTTGGTACGCGCGGACAGGACGGTTCATATCAGCATGGCAGATCCGGTCAGCGGCCAGCGGCCCTCCATTGATGTCACCATGCAGTCCGCGGCCCAAGTCTTCGGCCTGAACACCACCGGCGTGGTCCTTTCGGGCATGGGAAATGACGGAACCCAAGGCCTCTTGGCCATCAAAAACAATTGCGGACACACCTTTGCCCAGTCGGAAGGGACCTGCGTGATTGACAGCATGCCCGTCTCCGCCATGAAAAAGAAGGTCGTGGAACGGGCCGGAACGCCTGCGGAGCTGGGGCGGTGGATTGGCTGTGAGCTCTAAGCTGTGAGCTCTAAGCTGTGAGCTCTAAGCTGTAAGCTCTAAGCTGTAAGCGGCTTGCACCTTAATAGTGAGAGACGAAATGGGCACACTTTCAAGTTTGCAGTTCCGCCTCTCGGCGGTGCCACACCGCCGAGAGG
>JAOZRQ010000944.1 GCA_029940115.1 Desulfobacterales bacterium | reverse complement strand
GTGAGTTGGTGAGTTGGTGAGTTGGTGAGTTGGTTTCTGTGGGGTTCAGGTTTGATTGTTGCCCACGCGCCATCTTCCACCATTTTTTCGCCTTGGTGCAAAAATTTATGTCCAGCTTTTGGCGGGAAACTTTTGTCCGTTGTGAACTGCAGGGATGGTTTATAAGAAGGGGGCCTCAAATCTCAAAATTGACCCCTTGGCTTCAGCGCAGGCTTTCAGGGTACCGGCTCAACTCAACAAAGGGAGTGCAAGAAAGGCGGTCTCATTGCCCTTCAACCTTCACAGTTTGAGACTCATTGCCTTTCAACCTCGATGACTGAGCAACCTTTCTTGCGTCTCATTCCCCTTGATATCAAGGAAAACTTGGAATGTCAAAAAAAATGTCGCTTTCAGGATGCCGGCTCAAGTGTGAGAGAGCTCAACAAAGGGAGTGCAGGAAGGGCGGTCTCATTGTCTTTCAACCTTCACAATCTGAGACTCAATGTCTTTCAACCTCAATGACTGAGCAGCCCTTCTTGCGTCTTGACGCGTTTCCCCTGATATCAAGGAAAACCTGGAATGTCAAACAAAGTGTTGTTCCCTCGCGTTCGAACCGCGGATCATGCGGATTGCACGGATTGCACGGATTGCCGTCCTTCCTTGTTGGCGCGGGATTCATCGTTTTTTTGGGTTTTTGCGGGTTTGTGGCGCAGAAGGTTGTCGACATCCGCCATCCCCCATGGTGCAGGCGTCCTCGTCGGCAGGGTCGGGCGGCATTCCTTCAATCAGCCACGAGCTGCATATGGGAGTGTCCGGGGGTTCAGACCACCCCTCCCTCATTCCTTTCCCAACCATTCAGTTGCATTCCGACATCCCCCCGATTCTCCCAAATCACCGTTTTTCCATACATTTCAACAGGTTCACGCCATTCTTGATTTTGTCACGCTTGGCGTGAAAATGGCGACTTTTTTCTGAGATGAGTCAGATGAATGTCACCTTGAGACGGACAAGCCTCTCTTCGCAACTTGTCCTCCATCTTCCAATCCTCCTCCCGAGTGTCCGTCCGTCTCCCGGCATTCCCTGATCCGCACATTCCC
>JAOZRQ010000135.1 GCA_029940115.1 Desulfobacterales bacterium | reverse complement strand
CACAAACTCACAAACTCACAAACACACAAACCCACAAACTCACAAACACACAAACTCAGAAACTTGATTTACATTAGGAGTCAACATGCTGATTCTGCTTTTTTATATCGGAGAGGTCATGTACACCATCAAGTGTGAGAAGGTCAGGGAGATCGCCCCCATGGTCACGCTCAAAGACATCCCTCACACGCCCGACTTCTTTGCCGGCTTCTTCAACTATCGGGGGAACATCGTGCCAGTCATTGATCTGTGCCAGCTGATTCAGGGGATCCCCTGCCGGATGCGCCTGAGCACCCGGATCATACTGGTGGATTACATGGGGAAAAGGACCGACACCTCCCGCATCCTCGGACTCATGGCCGAACGGGTCACCGAGACCCTGAGGAAATCCCAGGATGCATTTGTGTTGCCGGTCATCCAATCTGGCCAAGCCCCTTATCTTGGAGGCATTGTCATGGAACAGCAAAAAATGATACAATACATTGATCTGGATCGTCTGCCGAACTGCATTGACTTTCTTCCAGATGAGGGATGAACTTGATCTTCAATTGTCGAACTCAAGAGTCTCTCCCCCATGAGCCCCTGTTTGTCAAGGGTTTTCGGAGGAGACGGTCACTCAGGATTTCGCGTTTCCCGTTTTTTGGCAACAACAAAATCAGAGGGTCATGTCCCATCATGAGCAAACATTGAAACACGCTGCACTTGTTTTGGCACAACCCTCTGTGCCAATTCAGAAAATGGGGGCGAAACTTGAGTTTCAACATTCAAATTCAAAAGATCGAATCTCTGCTGGAAGAGAGGATCGGGCTGTCTCCGGAGTCTGTCGGCCCCGACACCATCGCCAAGGCGATATACCACCGCATGAGCTGCTGCGGTCTGTCCGACAACGAGAGAGAAGGCCGGATGGCCTACCTTGCCCATCTTGGGACATCGGAAAAGGAATGGGAAAGCCTGATAAGGGAGGTGGTGGTTCCGGAAACCTGGTTTTTCCGAAACAAGGCGTCATTTCGCTATCTCGGCGGCCATGTCCGATTCGAATGGCTCCCTGCTGCAAACCCTGACCGGGTGTTGCGGGTGTTGAGCGTTCCCTGCTCCACAGGAGAGGAGCCCTGTTCCATTGCCATGACCTTTTTGAACATGGGCGTCCCCAAGGAGATTGAGAAAGGGCGGTTTCACATTGACGCGGTGGATGTCAGCGTTGCCGCGTTGCAGAAGGCAGGGCTCGGCATTTACGGCCCAGAATCCTTCCGAGGGGAGGACGTGGCTTTCCGGGATCGGCACTTCAAGGAGATGTCAGGCGAGAACGCGGTTAGTGAAGGGCATGAAAGCCGACCCATCCCCCTGTCACCTGTCGGGGGCCCGACATCTCTTGTCGGATTTGAAATCCACCCAACTGTCAGAAAAATGGTCCATTACATGAGGGGAAACCTCTTGGATGAGGATTTCCTTTCCCATGAGATGCCTTATGACATCATCTTTTTCCGCAACCTGCTGATATATCTGAGTGACGCGGCAAAGGAACGGGCCATGAGGGTCATTGACCGGTTGCTGGCCCGAAACGGCATTCTCTTTGTGGGGCATGTCGAACGGCCGTTGGTGTGCAATTCCGCCAAAAAGACCCGCTTTGCATGGATACGCCAAGCTGGCGTGTTTGCCTGCCGGCGGGCCGACGGGGGTCAGGGATCAAAGGCAAGGGGCAAGGGGAAAGGGGCGGGGGGAAAGAGGCAAGGGGCAAGGGGCAAGGGGAAAGGGGCAAGGGGCAAGGGGAAAGGGGAAAGGGGCGGGGGGCAAGGGGCCATCGAAAAGGATGTCGAGGGCAGGCCTCCCGACCCCCCGATGTCCATCGACCAGAAACATCGAAGCCAAGCTTTGATCGGGGGACATCGAAGGCAGGCCTCGCCCCTCGCCCATTGCCCATTGCCCATTGTCCATCGCCCCGATCCCCCGACGTCCCCCGACAAAAAAAGATGCCGAGAGCATGCCTTGACCGGGGGACATCAAGGGCCTCACCCATCGCCGGCAAAGGAGTCTCTGCTCTGCGCGGCCCGACGATTTGCGGATCAGGGTGCGCTGGACAGTTCACTCGAGCTGTGTGAGAGGCAACTGGCAGAGGACCCCTTTCACATCCAAGCCCATTTTCTGATCGGTCTCATCTGGAATGCCATGGGGGAGGAGGTCCGGGCAGAGGAGTATTTCAACAAAACCCTCTACCTTGATCCGAATCACCACGAGGCGATGAGCCACTTGGCCCTCATCATGGAAAACCGTGGACTTGCAGACAAGGCCGAGCATCTGCGGCAACGAATTCAGCGAACTTTTCGGAAGATTGAGGCTTGAACATTCAACACAGCTGATTATAACGGATTTAGGGAGGCCTTGAACTTGAACGTGAACTTGAACTTATACTTGAACTTGCCCACAAATGAACATTCAAGTTCACGTTCAAGTTCACGTTCACGTTCAGGTTCACGGGCATGTTCACGGGCAGGCGGCCTCCCCGAAGAGCGTTATAATCAGCAACACAGAAAGGGCACCCTCATTCAGTTTGCAGTTCCGCTCCCCGACAAAAGCCTGCCCTTGACGTCCCCCCGATAAAAGACGTCGAGGGCAGGCTTTTGTCGGGGAATGTCGGGGACAAGCTTCAGGCGGTGCCCAGAAAGGGATGAGAGTATGCCATCAGAATTTCGAAACCCAAAACTTCCGGCCCGGGTCATTCATCCTCCGGCAGAAGAGCGGGTGCCCGTTGCTTCTCATCAGGACGGGTCGGACCGGAGATGCTGGAAGACCATCGGGGTATGGGGCAGAGAGGAGCCCCGCTGCGAGATGCTGAGGCGGGTGATCCACTGTCGCAACTGTGACGTGTTCACCCAGGCCGGCAGAAGGCTCTTGGAGCGGGAACTCCCCGAGACCTACAAGGATGAATGGACCGAGGTGATGGCCGCGGAAAAGGAGGAGAACGCGATGGGAACCATCTCGATGGTGATCTTTCGCATTGAGGGGGAATGGCTCTCCATCCGCACCCGGGTGTTTGCCGAAATCATAGATCACGAAAACATCCGCAACCACAGCCTGCCCCATCGGAACAACCCCATACTCATCGGCATCATAAATGTTCACGGAGAAATCCAGTTGTGCGTCTGCCTCAAAGAACTGCTCGGCATGGAGAAGATCGCCGAAGAGAGGGCAGGAGAGGGGGAAAAGTCCCACAAACGCATGATGGTGGTGAACAGCGGAAGCGGCCAATGGGTGTTTCCGGCAGATGAGATATTGGGCATCCATCGGATTCATCCCCATGCCTTCGAAAATGTGCCAGTGACCGTTGCCAAGGCCCAATCCACCTACACCCGAGGCATCTTCAACTGGGAAGGGAGGCATGTCGGGTTTCTGGACGAAGACCTGCTCTTCTACAGCCTGACAAAGAACATTCTATGACGGATGAAACGTGAGGCGTGAAACGTGAGGCGTGAAACGTGAGGCGTGAAAACAATCACATATCACTCATCACGCATCACTCATCACTCATCACTCATCACGCATCACACATCACTCAAGTTGAGGAGTCAGACACGTGTCAACGATCAACGGACAGGATTTGAGCAATTTCTCCATGATGGATCTGTTTCGGTCCGAGGTGGAGGTGCATGCCGCGACTTTGAATGACGGTCTGCTGGCATTGGAAAACGATGCAACCGCACTGGAGAATGTCGAATCCCTGATGCGGGCGGCCCACTCCATCAAAGGCGGGGCCCGAATCGTGGAACTCGACGTGGTGGTGAGGCTGGCGCACGTCATGGAAGACTGCTTTGTGGCCATCCAGAAGGGGGAGGGCCCTCTGAAATCAGGTCTTGATCCAGAACAGGCGGATGTGCTGCTCAAAGGGGTGGACATGATCACCCGGATATCCGAGGCCACCGGCGAGGAGATGGACACATGGCTGGCCGAAAATCAGGAGGAGGTTGAGCACCTGCTCGTCTGTCTGTCCGCGGTCCTTGGCGGAACCGAGGTGCCGAACCTTGTCGCACCCTCCACGCCCCCGTCCGTGCCCAAGCCCCTGCCCGAGCCCAAGCCCCTGCCCGAGCCCAAGCCCGTGACCGAGCCCAAGCCCCTGCCCGAGCCCAAGCCCGTGCCCGAGCCCATGCCCACGCCCGTGCCCGAGCCCATGCCCACGCCCGTGTCTCGCAGTCAGGCAGGGGAACGTGCACGGGCAGGGGCAGGGGAACGGGAACGTGCACGGGCACGGGAACGGGCAGAGGCGGGGGCCTCCCCGGAGGCCGATCGGATGGTACGGGTCACCGCCACCAAGATCGAGCGGCTCATGGGATTGGCCGGGGAAGTGGTGGTCAGTGCCCGATGGCTTCCACCGTATTCGAAGTCGCTGATCCGGCTCAAAAAGACGCACACCGAGCTTTCCGCCACACTCGACCGGTTGCAGGAGATGGTGGGAGCGGATGAGGGGATGGAGAGTCATGCGTCCGTTGTCGAACAGCGTCCGAAATCCTCTTCCACATCCGGAACCCGACATCTCACCTCCGCATCCCGGGCTCGAGCTCCCTCATTGGGGTCCCGCATCGGTCTCGAGAGCGATCACCGGGGGGACAAGTCCGACATTCGGCGGATGGTGGCCAAGGCCAGGAAAAAGGCCAAAAGGTGCAACCATTACCTGATGGACCGGCTGAACCAGCTCGACATGTTCACGAGCGCGTCCGAAAACCTCTCGGACCGGCTGTATCATGAGGTGATCCGGGTTCGCATGAGGCCCTTTGCCGACGGCATTCGTGGATTTCCCCGGATCGTGCGGGACTTGGCCAGGAATCTCGGCAAAAAGGTTCGGCTGGAGATCGTGGGCGAGTCCACGGAAGTGGACCGGGACATACTGGAGAAGCTTGACGCGCCCCTGACCCACCTGTTGCGCAACGCCATTGATCACGGCATCGAATCCCCCGGGGAGCGGGCCGGGGCAGGCAAGCCCGAATGGGGCACCATTCGCCTTGAGGCGGCCCATCGCTCCGGCATCCTCATGATCACCGTCTCAGATGATGGAGGGGGGATTGACCTCGACGAGATGCGCGTCAGAATCCTTGAAAAAGGGCTCACCAATTCCGAAATGATGGACAAACTCACCGAGCAGGAACTGATGGACTTCCTGTTCCTCCCCGGGTTCTCCACCCTCAACACCGTCACCGAAATATCGGGCCGGGGCGTGGGGCTCGACGTGGTCCACACCATGGTCCATGAGGTCGGGGGCGTGGTCCGCGCCGTGGCCAAGCCGGGAAGGGGCATCTCCTTCAACATGGAGCTCCCCCTGACCCTCTCCGTGATCCGCACCTTTCTGGTCGAGATCGCCGGCGAGCCGTATGCCTTCCCCCTCGCCCGCATTGATCGGTGCATCATGGTGGGCCGGCATGAGATGGAGACTGTCGAGGATCGGGAGTATTTCAGGCTCGATGACAAGAACATCTCACTCGTGAACATCCACGACGTGCTCGAATTGGACAAGCCGGCCGCTCCGGCCGACGAGCTCCCGGTGGTGGTGGTGAGTGATCGGCTTCATGCATACGGCCTCGTGGTCGGCAGGTTCCTTGGCGAGTATGATCTCGTGGTTCGCCCCCTTGATCCCCGGCTCGGAAAGGTGACCGACATCAGCGCGGTGGCCGTCATGCTCGACGGCACCCCGGTCCTCATCTTCGACATGGATGACCTGGTCCGCTCCATTGACAGCCTGCTCGCGGGCAGGCAGCTCAGAAAGATCGGCCAGACCACCGAGATCAGCGACAAAAGGCCCGAAAAGCACATCCTCGTAGTGGATGACTCGATCACGGTTCGTGAAATGGAGCGCAAGCTTCTGGAGAGCAGGGGATACAAGGTGGACGTGGCGGTTGACGGCATGGACGCGTGGAACATGCTCCGCATCACCCCCTACCACATGGTGATCTCGGACATAGACATGCCCCGGATGAACGGCTTTGAACTGATCACACAGATCAAGGCGCATGAGAGGCTCAAGACACTCCCGGTGATGATCGTCTCATACAAGAACAAGGAGGAGGATCGCCTCAGGGGACTCGATGCCGGCGCGAACTACTATCTGACCAAAAGCAGCTTTCAGGACAACTCCTTCATGGACGCAGTGACCGACCTGATCGGAGAAGCCTGAAACAGAAAGAAGGGTTAAGGGTTAAGGGTTAAGGGGGACCTTAACCCTTAACCCCATGAAAGGGAAACTTGACAAATGGCGATATTCAAATTTCATCTGACCATCAAACGGATGCTGACTGGCTTGGTTGTCATGGGCATTCTCGGCACCGCGGTGCTGGCACTTCTCAGCCTCCATTCCAACAGCAACCTGATGGAGAGCCAGAAATGGCTGACAATGATCGTGGTGCCCCTCGACGCGGTCACCCAACGGCTCAGGGTGAGCGCCATGGAGATCACCATTCGCAGACACCAGATCAGGGAGGCCAAGAGCTCGGCAGAGCTTGACCAGATCGTCGAACTGAGGAGGATCCGGCAGGCGTACGAGAAGGGGATCGGACAGATCCGGGCGATCGCGACAGACGCGGCGATCATCCGCGCAGATGAGAGCCTGCCAGAGCAAGTCACGAGGGTGGAGACCCTTTACGCGGCCCTGCTGGAGAAGGATTCCGCGGTGCTCGAATCCGCACAGGGATCTCTTGAACTGGGGAAGCGCATCAGGCAACAGATCGAGGTGACAAACGCGGCCGGCGCCCGATTGCACAAGAACGCCGAGGCATTCTCGCTGAAGCTCGGCCCGGGGCCCATGAGTCACCCCTCTGGCACAGATGCCCCGGACCGAGGGTCCGAATCCGCAAGCCCGGAGACCGCGGAAAGACGCCCCCCTGGCACCGGGAAGCAGCGGGAGGTGTCGGAACGCCTCGGACAAGCCCGGGAAAACATCGCCAGCCTCAGGCTGTTCCTTGCCCTTCTGGCCAATCACCGCACACAGATGCTTCTCGCGGATGAGGCGGACCAGATCAGCAACATCCGGACCGACAACGTCATCCAGTCGGTCAAACAGGTCCGGGAAACCCTGGAAAGTCTCTCCGGCCTCCCCTTTGGAGATGAGACCGCCGCACTCGAGACCATCCGCCAAGAGATGCGGTCCGACCTGGACCGACTCTCCGTGGCCCTGATTGACGAAAAGGACGGCATGGCCACGTTGCGAGGCCAATGGCTGGCGGAACGGAAAAACATGGATCTCAGGGAGAGCGCCCTCAAACTGGCCACCGACTCCCTTTCCGCGTCCCTGGAGAGCATCCAGGGGGTCGCGGAGAAGGTGCATCTCATGGCCAAAAAGGAGGCGGCCCGGATCAGCGACTCCCTCAGCACCGCCATCTGGACCGTCACCCTCATGGCTGTCGCCTTCATGGTGCTGACCGGTTGGCTCATCATCCGCCGGATCATCATCCCGATCAACAAGGCCATAAACTTTGCCGAGACCATCGCACAGGGGGATCTCACCGCCGAAATCCAGAAGGACCACAACGACGAGGTCGGCACCCTCGTGTCCAAGCTGAGTGAGATGGCCCAGAACCTGAACGCCCTCATCGGACAGGTCCAGCGGTCCGGCATCCAGGTGACCTCATCCGCGACCGAGCTCTCGGCCACCTCCAAGCAACAGGAGGCGGTGATGCGGACCCAGCTCGAGTCAACCAACTACGTCGTGGCATCCGTGGGGGAGATATCCACCGTGTCGGAGGACCTCGTGGAGACCATGAAAAAGGTCGCGACCATGTCAGACCAGACTGCCGACTTCGCCAGCAGCGGCCAGAGCGATCTTTCCCAAATGGAGGAGGCGATGCATCACATGGAGAACGCTTCCAAATCGATTTCCGGAAAGCTCGAGGCGATCAATGAGAAGGCCGCAAACATCACCTCGGTGGTCACCACCATCACCAAGGTCGCAGATCAGACCAACCTCCTCTCCCTGAACGCGGCCATTGAGGCGGAAAAGGCTGGAGAATACGGTCGGGGGTTCACCGTCGTGGCGCGGGAGATCCGCCGATTGGCGGACCAGACCGCGGTCGCCACCCTCGACATTGACCAGATGGTCCAAGAGATGCAGTCCGCGGTCTCCGCCGGCGTCATGGAGATGGATGCGTTCATCACCGAGGTCCAGCGGAGCGCGGAGAATGTGGGCAAGATCAGCATGCAGCTCTCCCGGATCATCGAGCAGGTCCAGGCCCTCTCCCCGAGCTTCGAGGGGGTGAACGAATCCATGCAGTTTCAAGCCGAGAAGGCCCAGCAGATCAACAACTCCATGGTGAGCCTGAGCGAGGAGATGCAACAGACCGTTGACTCCCTCCGGGAATCCTTCATGGCCATCGAACAGTTGAACGACGCGGCAAGCGGCCTCCAAGACGAGGTCTCACGATTCAGGGTGATGTAGCGGATTGACCGCCACGCTCGTTTCGGATTGACCGCCGCGCTCGTTTCGGATTGACCGCCGCGCTCGTTTCGGATTGACAAATCCGAAACAGCGGGCTGACCACTTGGAGCTTATGCGAATAGCAATTGTCAACGATCTGGCCATGGCGCGGGAGAGTCTGCGCCGGACCATACTCAGCATACCGGGCCATGAGATCGCTTGGATGGCCGGGGACGGGGCCGAGGCGGTGCGGCGGGCCTGTGCGGACACACCGGATCTGATCCTGATGGACCTGGTCATGCCGGTGATGGACGGCGTCGAGGCGACCCGACAGGTCATGGAGCGGGCACCGTGCCCCATACTCGTGGTCACGGCGACCGTCAACACCCACGCGGCGAAGGTCTTTGAGGCGATGGGGCACGGCGCCTTGGACGCGGTGACGATCCCGGTGATGGGACAAGGTTCCGAAGCCCAGCGCAGCAGATATCTCCTGCTCCGAAAGATTCACATCATTGCCAAACTGCGGGGTCTCTCCACAGAGAAAATACCGGGGAAGCCCGATTTCCATCCGATTCCGATGATCCTTGTCGGATCCTCCACCGGGGGGCCCAAGGCATTGGCGGAGGTGATATCCGTGTTGCCGGCGGATCTGAGTGTTGCAATGGTCATCATCCAGCATGTGGATGAGCGATTCTCCGCAGGACTGGCAGACTGGCTGGATGCCCAGACCCCCCTGCGGGTGATGCTCGCCCCCGAGGGGGGAAGGCCCCGGGCCAACACCGTCCACTTGGCGGGGACCAACGATCATCTGACCCTCTCTCCAGCCCTCACGTTCTATTACACCTCCGCTGGGAATGACACGCCTTTTCGGCCATCGGTGGATGTCTTTTTCAACAGCGTGGCCGACCATTGGCCGACCATCACCCCTTGCCCCAACATCGCCATGCTGCTCACCGGCATGGGCCGGGATGGGGCCCGGGGACTGGCCCGGTTGCGGGGGATCGGATGGCATACCATTGTCCAAGATGAGGCGAGCAGTGTCGTTTATGGCATGCCCAAGGCGGCCAAGGAACTGGATGCCGCTGTGGAGACACTCCCGATCGGGGAGATTGGTCCGACGATTCTTTCAAGGATGAGGTAAGGGAGTTCACATGAAATAAAATACCCATGTCAGAAAAAATGTCCCTGCGGTCAGGCAGCCTAGTACAGCACTTCGTAAATTCGTCACCCCCCTCTGCTCCCGCCGGATTGCCAAATCCGGCGGCAATCCGAGCCGATCAAGGGGGTACGAACTTAAAAAGTGGTGTACTAGACATCAAAGCGGGTAGATTATTTCTTGGTAGTTCCCTAAGCTCCAAGCGATTCATACAGCTCACCGCACACAGCTCACAGGATGACGGATGAAGGACGAAGGCGAATTCAGGCAGTCAGAGAGCGGCAAGGCGCAGGAGGCGGGGTCCGCCCCATCCTCGCCCCTCACCCTCACCACCCATCGCACAACGGTCCTGCTGGTGGATGATCAGGCGATGATCGGCGAGGCCGTGCGGCGCATGCTGGCCACGGAGTCGGACATCGATTTCCATTATTGTCAGGATGCCGGGCTGGCGGTCCGGGCGGCCAACCGCATCTCCCCCACGGTGATCCTTCAAGATCTGGTGATGCCCGAGGTGGACGGCCTGCTCCTCGTGCGCTATTTCCGAGCCAACGAGGCAACCCGGGACGTGCCCCTGATCGTCCTGTCCGGAAAGGAGGAGCCCCGAACCAAGGCCGAGGCCTTTGCCTTGGGGGCCAACGACTACATGGTGAAGTTGCCGGACCGCCTGGAGGTGATCGCCCGAATCCGACATCATTCCAAGGGATACATCAACCTGCTGGAGCGGAACGAGGCGCACAACGCGCTCTTGGAGAGTCAGCGTCAGCTGGAGATTCGGAACCAGTTCATCAAGGAGACCTTTGGCCGCTATCTCTCTGATGACATCGTGCACAGCATCCTGGAATCCCCCGAAGGCCTCAAACTGGGCGGCGAGAAGCGATGGGCCACCATCATGATGACCGACCTCCGGGGGTTCACAGCGATCGGTGAACGCCTGCCGGCAGAGAGCGTCGTGAGCATCATCAACACCTATCTGGAGGTCATGACGGACGTCATCTTCAAGTACCAGGGAACCATAGACGAGTTCATCGGCGATTCCATCCTCGTGATCTTCGGCGCCCCGATTCTGCGGGAGGATGACGCGAGGCGGTCGGTGGCCTGCGCCATAGAGATGCAGATGGCCATGGCGGATGTGAATGGGCGGAACTTGGAGAATGGTTTCCCCGAGGTGGCCCAAGGCATTGGGATCAACACCGGCGAGCTGGTGGTGGGGAACATCGGGTCGGAGAAGCGTTCAAAGTACGGCGTCGTGGGCCGCAATGTGAACCTCGCCTCACGCATCGAGTCCTACACCGTGGGGGGGCAGATACTCATCTCGGAGAGCACAAAGGACGACTGCGGGCCGATTCTCAGGATAGACGATGCCATGGAGGTCATGCCGAAGGGCTTCAAGGAGCCGATCACCATCCATGAGGTCGGAGGGATCGGCGGGGAGTACGACCTTTTCCTGCCCGAAAAGAAAGATGCGGTCCTGCTGGCTCTCCGGCATCCGCTACCGGTCCGCTTCTCCCTGTTCAGTGGCAAGCATGCGGGCGACGCGCTCTTTGACGGCCAAGTGGTCCGATTGGCTGCCGACGCGGGGGACATCCGTTCCGACATGGCGCCGGAGCAACTGACGAACCTCAAGCTCTCCCTGTTCGACGACGAGGGATATGAGATCACAACAGAGATGTATGCAAAGGTGACCAAAACTCTCTCGGACTCCCCGCCGGTGTTCCGGGTCCGTTTCACCTCTGTCCCAAAGGAGGCCAAAGCCTTCTTCAAGGAGTGCTCGTCGTGATGCGTGACTCGCATCACGTTTCACGCTTCACGCTTCACGCTTCAATAAAAGGTGTGTGTATGAAGATCAGATTCTTGGGAGTCGGTTCGGCGTTCACGACTCCGGCATATTATCAGTCGAACATGCTGGTGAGGGCGAGGAGTGGCAAGGAACTGCTGGTTGACTGCGGAAGCGACATCAGATTCTCCCTGAGCGAGTTCATGCGGGGGGATGGCCGGAAGACCACCGATCCGGACGAGGATTTCAGCACCGCGATTGATGCGGTGTACATTTCCCATCTGCATTCGGACCACATCGGCGGCATGGAATGGATGGCCTTCCGGACCTATTTCGCGCCAAACCCGGCAAAACCACGGCTCTTCATGGAGGAGAACACCATGCGCGATCTGTGGACACATTCCCTCCGGGGCGGGCTGGGCCGCATTGAGGGGAAGCTGATGCATCTGACCGACTATTTCGACTGTTGTCCTGTGCCGGAGAACGGCTCGTTCTGCTGGGAAAACATCCGGTTCACCTTGGTGAGGATGCCGCACATCATGACCGGGTTCAAGGATTTCTACAGCCACGGTCTGCTGTTGAGGGAGGCCGAGGGGCCCCCGATTTTCATCTCCACCGACACCCAGTTCCGATCCGACATCATCGTCCCCATGTCCGGACGGGCGGAGATCATCTTCCATGACTGTGAGACCAGCCCCTTCAAGAGCATTGTCCACGCCCATTACGACGACCTGCGCACCCTGCCGGCGGCAGTGAGGCGGAAGATGTGGCTCTACCACTATCAGCCCCACCCCGTTCGCCAACCAAAGGCCGACGGGTTTGTCGGTTTTGTCCAAAAAGGCCAGGCATTCGACTTCAGTTAGCTTACAGAATTAGGCAATCCGCGACCAGTTCCCACAGGTATTTGACTTTGAGGCCGGCCAGGTCGTATTCCGCCTTGATGGAGTTCATCTGACCATGGCAACTGTGGCAGGGGACCACCAGCATCTCCGCGCGGGTGGCCCTGATCTGCGCCATCTTCTGTCTGCCGTAGCGGATGCGCTCCGCGTGGTATCCGGTGGTCATGGCACCACCACCGCCGCCGCAGCAGAACTGATCCCCTTTTGTGGGATGAAGGTCAACCCAGTGTTCCATGCACTGATCGAGAATCCATCTCGGCTCGTCAAAAAAGCCATGGCCGAACTGCTTCTCGGCTTTCCGCCCATAGTTGCACGGGTCGTGATAGGTGGCGGTCACGTCCTTGAACCTTGTTTTGTCGAGATGGATCCGCCCCTCTTGGATATATCGGATCAGCAGTTCAAAGACCGTGACCGTGTCGAACCGCTTCAGGGCTTCGGGGTACCATTTTTCGAGACCAGTCCTGGTCGCGAGATACGCGTGCCCTCATTCGGGCCAGAGCAGCGTCTTGGCCTTCAGCTTCTCCATGTTCTCCACGATGCGGCCGGTGAGGGTCCTCATCGCGTCGTCATCTCCGGTGAAAAGCCCCCAGTTGGTTCCCTCCCAATTGTCCGAGGGGACGGTCCAGTCCTCTTGGGCCGCGTGGAATATCTTCCACCAGTGCTTCAGGTCGTTGGTGTGGGTGTTCACCAGCTTGTTGTGGATGGTGGTCAGGATGGTGGCCCCCTCTTTGTCCACCGGGACGGTCAGTCCTTCGAATTCCGGCTGTTCATCCGCAATCTCCGCCGCGACATCCTCCAAGATGAAGATGAAATCCGCCTTGGGCAGGCTGAGGTTGTTGCCGGTCTTCAGCGCGGCTTCAAGCCCTTTGCGAAGGATTCCCGGAATCTTTTCCCGATCCCGAAGACCTCGGATGCGTCTGACCATTCCGGGGATGTCAATCTCCATGGGGCAGACGTGCCCGCATTTGGCGCACATCGTGCATATCCAGGGCCAGCGGGACTCCACCACCTGCTCCGCCATCCCGAGGCCGACCATGCGGACGAGCTTTCTCGGGTCGAACTCGTCCATGCCGGACGCGGGGCAGGAACTGGAACAGAGCCCGCAGGAGAGGCAGTGGTTGTGTGAAAAGGGCCACGTCTCGAAGCGTCCGTGGTTCAATTGATCCATTTCGATGATTTCCATTATGTTGTTCCTTATTCCTTGGTGATCCTTTTTTCACATTCTCCAAAGATGTGGTCCTCAAACTTGAACTTGAACTCATACTTGAACTTGAACTCAGACTTGAACCTGAACTCAGACTTGAACCTGAACATTCACGCGCATGTCCAAGTTCACGTTCAATGTGAAAGGTGTAAGGTGTAAGTTGTGGTATTCCTCAAGAATCGGCATGACACTCCCATGCGTCTCTGACAATCGGCGCGTTGATCATCAGTTTGTAGTTCCGCCTTCAGGCGGAACTACGAACTTAAAATCTCGCCCCAATATGCTCCGCGAGATTCTCCAGCGTTTTCAATGCCTCATCGTAGCGGTAGTCATCCAGTTGCGCCTCAAGGAGATGGAGCAGATCATGGTCAATATGGCATCTGAGGGTCTCCAAGTGATTTTCAATGGCAATTGGATCCGCAAGGCTGATGGCTCTAGAAAAAGCTCTGAACAGGGGGGGCAATCGGGTCGGGTCATCGTCACCCGTTTGATCAGGAGATGCTGTTGCCGATTCACCGGACAGGGAGGCCAGCGAGGTCAGGACCTCATTCAGCGCGTCTCCCACATCCTTTACAAGAGGGATCAGCGACGCATCCATCCCGACACTCGCGTCATCCTCGGCGCGTTCGGCTCGCTTCTCCGATACAAGAGGGATCAGCGACGCATCCATCCCGACACTCGCGTCATCCGCGGCG